>JAJRZG010000191.1 GCA_024275365.1 Planctomycetota bacterium
AACTGCGTATCCACGATATGGAGGGGCTGATCCGCAAGTATTCCGATCCCTCACTTGCTGACAAAGCCAAACGAAGGCTTGACCAGATGGCCGTCGTGGGTATCCAGGAGCGTTTTAATGACATGCTTCGGCTGCTTTCCTTCTCGTTTGGCTGGTCGCCGACACAGACTTTCCATACCTACAACAAAGCCAAGGCCTCGTTTGACGACTCGGCGATCACGCCGAAGGCACGAGCAAGGATCGCGGAGTTGACCAGTATCGACCAGGAGGTCTACGACTACGCGGTCAAGCTCTTCGAGGAGCAGTTCGCGGCGATGGAGGCCGTGCCGATCGAGGATGCGTATCGGGAGACCATGTCGCGCAAACCGCGAGTCTCATCTTTACATTATGGGTTTGACAAGGCGGTCAACGGCGAGAACTGGCTTGCCATCGAGAGGCCGGGAGGCAAGTATGCTCGCTGGACCGGTCCGAATAGAACAACGACAATGGACCTGCCGTTGGCAACGGACACACCATTGCGATTGCGGTTCTTTGCCGGTGCCCAGACGATGGATGTGATCGAGTCTGTCCGTGTCTTTGCCAACGATGTCGAGCTTGATCTTCGATGGTGGCAGATGCACGACCCGGCCAAGGGACAGCGGACCTTTGAGGCGGTGCTCGATCCCGAAATCCTTCGGCGAAACGAGGCGTTCTGTTGTCTCCGCTTTGAGGTCAACCGGGCGGTGACACCGGCCAAGGAGTGGCCGGGCAAGATTGATACGCGAAGTTTGGCGTTATACTTCTTCTGGCTTGAGATCGATCCTGTTGCATGACAGGCGAAGTCTGTGGGTTCCCATGCCCACTCTGGATTGAAGAGTCTGGTTCGGTAATTGCGTTTACGGAGTCGTACTATGCAGGCAGATACATTTGTGCTTGAAGACGGACCAGTTCTCGATTCTATCAAGCAAGCGTATATAGACATCTTCTATCCGACATCGGATGTTGCGACGATGGAATCCGATGATTGTCGGCACGACATCAACGCGAATACCTTTGGACGGTACAACCGTACGGTGACGAAGGTGATGCCGTGGATCCAGCGGGTCTTTGACTTGCGAGGGGCTCGGGTGCTCGAAATCGGATCGGGGACGGGGTCGAGCGGTGCTGCGATTGCGAATGTCGCGGGCGAGGTGCTCGGCATCGAGCCGAAGGAGCGATGTCTCGATGTTGCTCGCACACGAACGAAGATAATGGGACTGGACAATATCCGGTTCCTTCAGTCCACATCGCCGGAGATATTTGAGAGTCTTGACGATGAACTTTCTCCTCCGTTGGATGCGGTGATGTTGTCGGCGGTGCTCGAGCATCAGACCGTTCCTGAACGCATCCAGACTCTGCGTCGATCTTGGGAGTGCCTACGACCCGGTGGAGTGATGATTGTTGCCGAGTCACCAAACCGGTTGACCTACATGGACGGGCATACCTCCCGGCTCATGTTCTTTGATATGCTCGAAGAGGAGTTGGCTCTCCGTGCGGTGTCCTTTTCGCCGCGTCGTTCGTTTGTGAGCGTCATGCAGGCCTGCGCGGACGAGTCGTGGCAGGCGGCACGCGAGATGCTGGTCAGGCGCGGCAGGGGCATCAGCTACTACGACTTCGATGTCGCGTTGCCGGGACGGCCCTATGAGATCCTGGCTGACGGTTATGAGCCCGAGCCGCTTGAGGCGTTCGGGATAACCTACGAGGAGCGTCTGCTTCAGTCGTGCATCGCCAAGAACAAGCTCGATATCCCTTCTGTATTCCAGCGGCACACGATCTACGGCATATTCCGCAAGCCGGATTCCGATGCCCCGGCACCCCCGCCGCTGTGCCGTGAGTTTTCACCCCTCACCGCCACCAATGACGATTTAGGACTGATTGCAGAGCGCATCCGTGAAGGCGAACATGATGAAGCTTTGCGTTTGCTGGCGGTTCTGCAACGGAACCATGCCTGAGCGTCACAAAAAAGACGACGCGGGGCATGGTCTTCCCGCGTCGTCCTGCCTGTCATCTCACGGTGCGTATCGGCTGCTTATGCCGCGAGGTTGAGGTCGGAGTTGTCGCTTTGGGCGGTGTTGTTGGGGGTGTTGCCAGAGGCTCCCAGCCGGACATTAAACTCGGCGGGGTTGCCGCGGAGCGTGGACCGGATGGCGGTGATCTCGTAGGTCAACGGCCCGACGGCCCCGGGGATGGGGTTGTCTGTGAACTTCCGCTTTCCGGCGGTATCGACAAAGGTCATGGGGCCGTTGTTGTCGCTGCGTCTGATTTCATAGACGGTGCCGGCGGCGGCGGGTGGGTTGTCGCACTTCCATGTAAGCTCGACGGCCCCATTCCCGAGCAGCGCGACGCGGAAGGCATAGGGCGTGCCGGGAGGCCCGACGGTGCCGGGGGGCGCGGGCGGGGGGATCTGCGCGAGGCCGTAGACATTGGGATCGTCTGTGGACTGCGCGAAGTTTTTGATCGTGTCGATCATGTCGCTGCCCGCGTTTGGCCCGCTGTGCATGGCCGAGACGGCGGCATAGAAGGTTTGTGTTGCCGCCCTGGAGGCGGTTTGGGCGGCGGCGTGCGCGTCGTAGGCGGCGCGGGCCGTATCGGTCAGCGTGGTGAGGTTGGCGATATCGGGCAGGTCGAGCCCGATGGCGGCGGCGTTGGCCGTCCATGGCGGGATGTGCGTCTCATAGAACTGTATCTTCTCGAGTTTTGGATCGGGGACTATTCCCATGGCGGGACCTCGTGTCTTTCTGTGCAGGTTTTTTGTTTTGTCTGGCGGCATCCATACCGCCGGTTCTCTCGGCCCGATCCGCGTTCCGCACCTCGCGGTGGCCGTGCCACACCGTGGCGTTGTTCCCTGGTTGTCGGCGGTGCGCTGGCTCCGCATTGGTGCGCACGGGAATGCGGTGCCAACTTTCGGGCTATCGGAACACGGGCGTTCTTTATCGGGTGCGCGAAAAGAGTTTTTGGCGTGCCAAAAAGCGTTGTCGGCATGCCGAAAAGAGTTTTTGCCATGCCAAAAAGAGTTTTTGGCGTGCCGAAAAGTGTTGTCGGCATGCCGAAAAGAGTCTTTGCCATGCCGAAAAGCGTTGTCGGCGTGCCGAAAAGAGTTTTTGCCATGCCAAAAAGAGTCTTTGTCGTGTCTGCAAGAGCTGTCGGCGTGCCAACGGGGATGTGGAGTCTGGGAAAGCCGAGATTGGTCTTGTGGGTCGCACAGCGTTCCGATAGAATGGACTCCTGCGAGCCGGAGCGGTCGAGGAAGGGGAGTGCCCCATGCAAAGCGTGATGATGATCCTGGCCGGCGTCCTGCTGGCGTGCCCCGCGATCCCGGCCCGGGGGCAGGTGATCCACGAAGAGAGGCAGCTCTTGGCGAGTGACAGAGGCGATCGTGATCTCTTCGGGTGGTCTGTTGCCATCGACAACGGGGTGCTTGCTGTCGGAGCGCCTCTTGACGATGAGAACGGCGAGAACTCGGGCGCGGCATACCTGTTCGATGTCTCGACCGGCGCGCAACTCGCCAAGCTCCTGCCGGAGGATGGCGGGGCGGACCAGCAGATCGGTGGCGCAGTGGCTCTCTGGGGCGGCGTCGTGGCGGTTGGGGCCGATGTGGATGACGACAACGGAACAGCGTCCGGCTCTGTGTATCTCTTCGATGTTTCGACCGGTGCCCAACTCGTGAAACTGCTTCCCCACGACGGCCGCGCAGGAGACCGCTTCGGCCAGGCCATCGCCATGGGCGGCGGCGTTGTCGCGGTCGGATCGGTGGGGGATGACGACAACGGCAGCCGGTCGGGCTCGGTGTATCTCTTCGATGTATCGACCGGTGCGCAGCTGGCCAAACTCCTGCCGGGCGACGGCACGAAGGATGATCGGTTTGGAGTGTCTCTTGCGATCGACAACGGCGTTGTGGCGATAGGGGCGTGGGGAGATGATGACAACGGACCCGATTCCGGCTCGGTGTATCTTTTCGATATCGCCACCGGCACGCAGCTCGCCAAGCTCCTCCCTCACGACGGCGCTGCGGACGAGTGGTTCGGGTTCTCGGTCGCCATCGACAATGGTGTGGTCGCTGTCGGCGCACCGCTTGATGACGACAACGGTGCGCATGCCGGCTCGGCGTACCTCTTCGAGGTCTCGGGTGGTGCGGAACCCACCAAGCTGCTCGCCAGCGACGGGGGAGACTTTGACTGGTTCGGTATGGATGTCGCACTCGACGATGGCACCGTCGCCGTGGGAACGGCCCTCGATCAGGTCGATGACACCTTCACGATCTCCGCGTACCTGTTCGACACGACGACCGGGGTGCAGACCGCCAAGCTCCTCCCGAGAAACGGGGGGGAGAGCGATGTCATGGGGTGGCCCGTCGCCCTCGACAACGGCGTTACCATGGTGGGGGCGTTTTGGGATGATGTGGACGGCATGAATACCGGCTCTGTGTATGTCTTTGACACCGAATGCCCCGCCGACCTGACCAGAGACGGCGATATCGAGACCGAGGACTTTCTCACCTTCCAGCGTGCATGGAGCGCCGGTGAACTCCTCGCCGACTGGAATGTGGACGGCCTTGTCGATAGCCGGGACTTCATCGCCTACCTCGGTGACTGGGCGGCGGGGTGTCCCTGAAGAAGGTGTGTGGGTCGGTCGTGTGGGTCGATCGTGGGGGTTAGATCACATCCGCGAACGCCTTGCGGCTCTTCATAAAGAACGCATACCCACAGACGCAGAGCACAACGCCCGCAGCAAGTGTCGCACCCCACGGCCCCCACGCCGGCCAGGCATCACCAAACATGACGGCCCGGGCCGAGGTCACGGCCTGGGCGAATGGGTTGATCTCGATGATGATGCGGAAGGGCTCGGGGACATCCTCGATGCGATAAAAAATGGCGGACATGAAGAAGAGCATCTGCAGGAGGTTTGAGATCGGGGCCTGCAAGTCGCGGAGGAAGACGCCGAGTGAGGCGAGGAACCACGAGAGCCCGAGCCCAAGCAGGGCGACAGGCAGCACGACCACCGGCAGCAGCAGCAGGCGGGGGCTTGGGATGTGGGACTCTGAAAAGATGCAGTAACCGATGACCCAGATGACCATGCCGACGGCAAAGTTAAAGAGGGCGACGAGCACCTGCGAGACGGGGAAGGTTTCGAGGGGATAGACCACCTTCTTGACGAAGTTGGGCTGGCTGACGATGAGTGTGGGGGCGGGGCCGACCGTCTCGCGGAAGATGGTGAAGACGAGAATGCCCGCAAAGACCTCGAGGGCGTACCGGGCCATGCCGCCCGAGGCACCCTCTCCGACAGCCGAGGCCCGCTGGAAAATAAACCCGAAGACGAAGGTGTAGATGGCGAGCGTCATCAGGGGGTCGAGCAGCGACCAGAAAATGCCGAGGACCTGACCCTTGTATCTGGCCTGGATCTGGCGGTTGGCGAACTGCCAGGTGAGCTCGCGGTAGCTCCAGAGGGCGCGGATGGCCCCGATGGGGTTGAGGTAGGCCAGGGTCGAGCGGGGTTGATTGGTGAGTTGGAGGGTCGCCATGGTGGAAAGCTGGGGGGTTGGGGTGGGGGTTAGGGTTGGGTGGGGTTGGGGGGTGGGTTTGATCGTGGTGTGTGGGCCTGATGGGCCGGCAGGCCGTGTATAGTAGTGGCAAGAGTGCGGCCAGAAGGAGAAGAGGGATGCCCACACCACGGGTCTCGGCAGAAGCAGATGGTGCAGACAGCAGTCCAATCTCAGAGTGATGCCGGGAACCCGGTTGAGGGGGCGGGTGGGGGTGCGCGCGAAGGCACGGGGCCTGGAAAGGCCCCGCCCCAGAGCCCAAAGGCCCCGCCCCGAGAGCGTGGAGACTCGGCGGCTGGAACGCCCGCGCCCCGGGAGCCCGCGATCGAGGTGGTGGGGATCAGCAAGTGCTATCAGATGTACCGTCGCCCGTCGGATCGGCTCAAGCAGGCGCTCTCGCGGTGGAAGAAGAAGTACTACCGCGAGTTCTGGGCGGTGCGGGATATCAGCTTCACCGTTGGCCGGGGCGAGAGCGTGGGGATCATCGGGCGCAATGGGTCGGGCAAGTCCACGCTTGTGCAGATGATCGCGGGGACCTTGACACCGACCGCCGGGTCGATCAAGGTCCACGGCCAGATCTCGGCGCTCTTGGAACTTGGGGCGGGGTTCAACCCCGAGTTCACAGGGCGAGAGAACATTTATCTTGCCGGGTCGATCCGGGGCTTTTCGCGCAAGCAGATCAGCAGCCTGTTTGAGAAGATCGTCGAGTTTGCTGATATTGGCGACTTTCTGGATCAGCCGGTCAAGACCTATTCGAGCGGGATGTATGTCCGGCTGGCGTTCTCGGTGGCGGCGCAGGTGCGGCCCGAGATATTGGTGGTGGATGAGGCGCTGGCGGTCGGGGATATTTTCTTTCAGCAGCGCTGCCACCGGTATATGCGCGAGGAACTCAAAGACACCACCAAGCTGATGGTGACCCACGACCTCAACGCGGTCGCCAACCATTGTGACCGGGCGATCGTGATGCACCACGGGCAGATGGCCTTCGAGGGCAGCCCGCTCGATGCGATCGCGTTCTACACGCGGATCGTGCACAACGAGCAGTTTGCCGGCAGCGACGAGCCCGGAAAGGATGAGGTGCAGGGTGCCAACACCGCAGCACCGAAGGGGACAGCGGATGAAAGCCTGCCCTGGATGGATGTTGCTGAAGACAAACGCGGCGGGGCTGGTGAGGTGAGGATCTGCCGCGTGGCGATGGCGGATGCCAACGGGGAGGCGATCCAGGCGATCAAGCCCGACGACCCGTTCGTGTGCTATTACGAGATCGAGGTTGCTGAGCCCAAGAGCGACCTAATCTTTGGCGTGATGATTAACGACCGGTTTGGCAACGCGGTCTGCGGGGACAACTCGCTGAGTCTGCATCACGGCAAGGTCGATTGTCCAGAGCCCGGGCGGTATACCGTGCAGCTTGACTACACTTGGCCCGAACTCAAGCCGGGCAAATATACGGCGACCTTCGGGGTGGGCGAGGGACAGCACGCCCACCACCACACGGTGCAGTGTTGGGCGCATAATGTCGTCTCGGTGACCGCAATCGCCCCCCGGAGACCCGTGCACGGGCTCTTTACCAACCCGGTCAAAGATGTGAGGATCAACCGCATTGGCTAAGCGCGCGTGGCGATATTGGGAGCCGATATTTCAGGCCGATGAGGTCTGCGAGATGAACCCCGTCTGGCCCTGGGGCGGGCATCGGCGGTTTGCCTATGACTTGACAAGGTGGATGCGGCCTGCGCGGATCGCGGAGCTTGGTGTCCACTGGGGGACCTCCTTCTTTACCTTTGCCCAGGCGATCAAGGACGGGCGGATGAAGGAAACCGAACTGATCGGGGTTGATACCTTTGAGGGCGAAGAGCACGCAGGGCAATACGGCGCGGAGGTGCTTGAGACGGTACAGCGGATTGTGCGTGGATCGTTCCCCAGGCAACGGATCACGCTGCACAAGATGTACTTTGCTGAGGCGCTTGGCAAGGTGGATGATGAGAGTGTTGACCTGCTGCACATCGATGGCCTGCACACCTTCGAGGCGGTCAAGGACGACTTTGAGAGTTGGCTGCCCAAGCTCGCGCCGGAGGGTGTCGTGCTCTTTCACGATGTCGCGCCCGACACCGGCTACGGCTCGACCGACTATTGGAACACAATCGTCAAGGAGTATCCGGGGTTTGCCTTCGAGCACTCGTGGGGGCTTGGTGTGCTCTTCCCGAAGGGGGATTCGAGG
Organism: Planctomycetota bacterium; assembly: GCA_024275365.1. GTDB lineage: Bacteria > Planctomycetota > Phycisphaerae > Phycisphaerales > UBA1924 > PNC22. The sequence continues at coordinate 7,770 of JAJRZG010000191.1, forward strand.
CTCGCGCAGCTTCAACAGCACGGGCTTGACGACAAACTCATCGCGTACCCCGCATTGGCAAAGGCCGAGCGAGCGGGGATTGAGCTTCGGGATATCGGCGAGATGGCTCGGCAGCGCATGGAGACGATCAAGAAGCAGGGTACACAGAACGAAGAACTCCGCGAACGATTGGCGCAGCTCCGTGAGGCAACCGTGCCGAGTGATGTACACGAGAAGATGAGTACCCGCGCCGAGGCTGCCGAGCGGCTGGCGATGGAGCGGTACGAGGCGATCAAGAGTCAGACTTCAATGATTCAGCATCGCGATGGGCAGATCGAGGCGGCGCGGCGCCTTGCCGAGGATCGGCTCGAATCGCTCAACCAGGCGCGTGCTCGGGCGGTGCAGGCCGAGCGAGAGATTGCCAGGCTCGAACCCAAGTATGCGTCGGCTGCAGCTTCCAGAGATGAGTTGCGTGGGCGGCTTGAGGACCTTCGTGAACGGATCAAGGCGCAGGATGAACGGCTCGTTGAACAACGCGAGGCACGCAAAGATGCCCAGCAGCGCAACGACGACCTCCGCAAGTCTTACGACACCCAGCGCGAGCACAACGCGGAGCTTCGGGAGAAACTCGCCACCCAGCACGCAACGATCGAGCACCTGCGGTCTGCGGCAACTGGGGCAGAGGCTGCACAGAGGGTGATCGAGCAGCATCTTGCCGATATGGCTGAGCATGTCGCCGCGCTTGCGGGCTCACACGCCCGCGATCGTGCGAACTCCGCAAAAAGCCTGGAGAAACTTGCGCAGGCGGTCGAGCAGGCACGCCGTGCTGGTGAGGGGGCAGCCGCGACACTGGCCCGTCGGCTGACCCGGCTCGATACCGATACCGAGCTGCTCGGCATGAGGGCCGAGCATGTTGAAGAGATCGTTGCCAGGCATCGCGACCAGCTCAAGCAGGCTGGCGGACGGGCTGCCAAAGAGGAAGACTGGCTCACCGGCGAATCAACGAACTGACCCCCACCAGAACTGACCCCCACAGAGCACGCAGCGGGAAGCACGCAACACATGACACGCCAAGAAGATTCAGCACTGACACCCACCAAGCCGCGCTCGCGTATCGCGTGGCTTGTGCCGCGCCCGCTTGAGGGGTCTGGGGGGCACCGGACGATCCTGCAGAATATCGACGCGCTCGAAGCCGCCGGGCACGAGTGCCATGTGTTCGTCGAAGACCCACCCGCCAAGCCGGGAGAATCGCAGTTTCCGATCAAGGATCGGCTGCAACTGGTGCGAGAGCAGTTCGAGAAGTTTTTCGGGTTCACAGGCGAGCGCGTTCACCTCGGGTTTGAGATCGGTGATGACTACGACCTGGTCTTTGCGACGGCCTGGTTTACCGCACCCTTTGCAGCACGACCCAAAATAACCTGCAAAAAGGCGTACTTTGTGCAGGATTACGAGGCGTACTTCATGCCCGTCAGTGACGGCTACCTGCGGGCGGAAGATTCGTATCACCTCGGGCTGCATGTGATCTCGATCGGGCGGTGGCTCACACAACGCCTTGCCCGCGAGGCCGGGTGCCCGGCGACCTACTTTGAGTTCTGCGCCGATGGGGACATCTACAAGCCCGACCCCTCGGTCACGCGAGAACGGGCGGTCTGCGCGATCTATCAGCCCGAGAAGCCTCGGCGGTGCCCGAACCTGCTCATCCAATCGCTCGCGCTCCTCAAGAAGCACAAGCCGGAAGTCAAGGTGTATCTTTATGGCACGCGGAAGAAGCCCGACCTGCCCTTTGAGCATGAGCACCTGGGGCTGGTCAGTGTCGAGGAGTGTGCAGTGCTCTATAACCGCTGCTCGGTGGGGCTGTGCATCAGCGCGACCAACCCGTCGCGCATTCCCTTTGAGATGATGGCCTGCGGGCTGCCGGTGGTTGATGTCCACCGCGACAACAACCTCTACGACATGCCCGAGAACGGCGTACTGCTCGCAAGCTCCAGGCCCGATTCGCTCGCCCGCGCAGCCGCCATGCTGCTCGACGATACTGAACGATGGAAGGCAATGAACGCCTATGCCCGCGAGTTTATGAAACCCCGCACGCTCGAACATGGCTACGGGCAGTTCGTCGCAGCTGTCGAAGACCTGCTCGCAGACAAGGCCAGGCAGTGGCACGCCCGGGCGCGGGCGATTGAGCCAATCTACCACCGTCCGCCGCGCCTTCCCGTCGCGAGCGACCCGCTCACCGGCACGCCCAACCGCGAGCCAACGAGCTTGGCGCAGGGGGCGGCCGTCGCCCGGGGTATTCGGGAACGACTCGCCGCGATGGAAGAACTCGACCACATCTTCGGGGCCCGCTCGTGGCAGACCGTCCAAAAACTCAAGGAAAACCCACTCTATCGTGCGGTTGCGAATGCGCGTTTCGGCCCGGGATGGGAGGAAGCCGATGCGAAGGAGGACCCTCGCGTCGTGCTCCACCGCGTCCGGAACAGTCGATCGTACAAGGCGATCGCAGCGGCCAAGGCAAGCCCGCTTGGCAAGCTAATCGGCAAAGGCAGCAGCAATGATGCCGGCCAACACGATGACCCGTTCAAGACGAAAGGAAAGTAGTCCGCGATGCCCACGCTGCTCAGTGTTGACATCTGGGACACGCTGCTCCGTCGCAGGTGCCATCCTGACGAGGTGAAGCTCTTCACCGCGCGCATGCTCTGGACCTTGCACCGCCAGAAGCTCCGCCCAGGGTTTGGCAACCCCCGGCACCTGCTCGACGAGCGCGTCCGCTGCGAGGAAGCAATCGCCACCGAGCGCGAGGCAGTCGGGCTCGACAACGAATATGCGGTCGAAGAGGTTTTTGCGCGGTGGATCGATCAGTTGTTCCGTCTCGGTGTGCCCGCGGCTGTGCGCACAGCGATTGCCGAGCGGCTTGTCGAGGCTGAGGTCGAGCAGGAGCAGCGCGTCGTCTATCCCGATCGCCGATGCCTCCGGCTTTTGCAGCACCACGAGGCCGACCGGATGATCGGGTTGTCTGATTTTTATCTCGGTGAGCACCACCTCCACCGCATCATCGAGAGCGCGTGTGGCGGGCTGCCGTTTGAGCGGGTGTTCGTCTCGGCCGATTGCCTGGTCAACAAGATGCGGGGTCGGCTGTTTGCCCATGCCCAGCGTGAGATGATCGCCGAGCCCCGGTACCACACGCACATCGGGGACAACGAATGGTCGGATGTCAAGAGCCCGAAGCGCTTTGGCGTGCGCGCGATCCACTACCTTAATCCAGACGAAGAGCTGATCCGTGCGAGGCACCGCTCGCGGTATGAGGCGCGCCGCAAGGGCGACTTTGTGCCAACCGGTCAGGTGCTCACCCGCGAACTCCGAGAGGGGTGTGAGCCGCCCGCAGACCTCGACCCCATGCAGCGGGAACTCTATGAGATCGGGGTCAGCGCAGCCCCGGTGTATGTTGCATTAGCACTTGCTGCGATGCAGGAGGCACACGCCCTTGGGTGCCCCGCGGTCCACTATTGCACTCGGGAGGGTGAGTTTTTCAAGCGCATCCACGAGGCAATCGCGCCGATCCAGCCGTTCGGGTTGCCCGCGCCCCGGGCCGAGCTGCTCGAGGTAAGCCGGGTGGTGACATTCATGCCGTCGCTCCGAGAGGTTTCGACGCGCGAGATGATGCGTGTGTGGAACCTCTACTCGGTGCAGTCGATCGGCCAGTTGCTCCGCACGCTCGATGTCAACCCGCTCCCGTTTGAGCCCCTGCTCGCAAGGCACGGCATCGATCCCGAGCCGGTCATCAAGTATCCCTGGAAAGATCGGCGTGTGCAGCAGCTCTTTGCCGACCCGCTCTTTGCGAGACTGATCGAGCAACAGCGGGACCGCCGACGAGTGACCGCTCTCGAATACCTGCATTCCAAGGGCTTTGGGAATGAACACGCGGTCATGGTTGATGTCGGGTGGCGAGGCACGATCCAGGACAACCTCGCGCACCTGCTCCCCGAGACGCACATCGCGGGCTGGTATCTTGGGCTTGTAAAGTTTCTCAACGATCAGCCGCCCAACACGGACAAGCACGCGGTCGGCCCCGATGCCCGGCTCGATCCCGAGCTGCTCATGCAGATCATTTATAATGTGTCGCCCCTTGAGATGATCGCCAACACGGACTCGTGGAGTGTGAAGCACTACGAACGGGGAAGCGACGGCTCGATTGTTGCGACGCGCATCCACGACAAGGACGAGGACCATGTGTGGCAGCACTACACACAGTACTTCCAGCAGGGTGCCTTGGGAGCAGCCCCAATCGTTGCGCGATGGGCTCGCACCTTTGCAGTAGACCCGCACGAGATGAAGCCGATCGTGATTGACCTGCTTCGCACGCTCAAGGACAACCCCCCGCGGGTGCTCGCCGAGGCGTATTTTGCCCTGAACCACAACGAAACCTTCGGCGTGGGGGGCTTTCTCGACAAGCGTGCCGACCTGCCCGCCGAACTCTTGCGCAAGGGCGAGGAGAGCCGAGGATCATCTCCAGAGTTTGTTGCTGCGATCGAGTCGAGCGATTGGCCTCAGGGCTTGCTCCGGCTGCTGGGGCATGACGAACTCTGCCGGCAGTACAACGCCTACCGTGAGGACAGATCAAGGAAGATCGACACGCGCCTTGCAGCACAGAAATCCAAGCAGGCTGCACCCAGGCCGATCCATACCAAGCCGGTCGTCAAGGTTGCGTTGGTAAACAGCACTCGCGCCTCGGCGCAACCAGCCGAAAGCGGGGCAACCCCATGAGCCGTATCTCGCTTGACTCATCAGCGTCTGCGCATGCTCATCCATCGCTGACGAGCGATGAGCAGCAGATCGTCGAGGCGTACCACAAGCTCTACTACGCGAAGCGGCTGTGGGACACGACAACATGGCTCGGAGCTGCCTGTCTTAAGTCGCCACACGATGTGTGGATCTATCAGGAGATCCTCGTCGAGACAAGGCCGACACTCATCATCGAGACCGGGACCGCGTGGGGCGGCAGCGCACACTTCCTCGGCTGCGTATTCGACGCGATGCACGCTCGTGACGCGGCTCATAGCGGGCGCATCATCACGATTGATACCGAGACGCGAGAGGGTGAGATCGACCACCCGAGAGTCACCAAGATCAAGGCATCCAGCCTCGCGCCTGAATCTCCCGAACAAGTGCGCTCCCAGATTAAGCCTGATGACCGCGTGATGCTCATCATCGACAGCCTGCACAACCGCGACCATGTCTACGCCGAGCTGGTCGCCTATGGGCCGATGGTGACGCCCGGGTGCTACGCGATCGTCGAAGACTCCAACATCAACGGCCACCCGGTGTTCACCGACTTTGCGCCCGATCAGGGGCCGGGACCCTTCGAGGCGGTGGTGGACTATCTCAAAGCCACCGATCGATTCCAGATCGACCGCAGTTGTGAGAAGTTGCTGATGACACTCAATCCCTGTGGCTATCTGCGTTGTGTTGGCGGGTAGTCACCCGTTGGCCTCGGGTTCTATCAGGCTCTGCGAGAGCATCCACGCATAGCCATCGGGGTCAAAGAAGGTTGCCAGGCGGACTGTGTCGGGGATCGTGATCGTGTCGCCATCAAACCGGACATCCTTGGATTCGAGCCACGCCCGGGCCTTTTTGATATCAGCGACCCCCCACACCGGGCCGGGGCCGGGTCAACCTGGCTGAGCCCGATGGTAACATTGGCGACAGGGCTTGAGACCTCGGCCCAGCCCATCTCATCGAGTTTGTAGATCACCTCGCATCCAAGCATCTCGGCATACCAGGCGATCGCGTGATCCAGATCAGCGACCTGCGTCGCGATGGTCAACTCGCCAATGAAGTGCATGTCGGTGGTCATGGGGGGGTCTCCGTGCTGTGGGATTCGTGTTGAGCGTGCTGTGGCATCATTCTGCGTTGTACTGACAGCCACCGATGTCCTACGAGTATATGTGCTATACTATCATGTCAAGAACGCTCTCCTGAGCCCTGAGGCTAGATTTAATGCCCAAAACCACCCCCGATCTGATACGCCACGCAACATGCCCGGCCCGCGTGGTCGATCTGGCCCACCGCCGATGGACCATCCCGCTGCTCGCTCAGATCAACCAGGCGAGGCAGAGCCATGACCCCACCGGGGCGAGGCTTACGGGGCTCATCCATCGGCTGGGGGTCGGGCGCGAGACCCTCCGCCAGACGCTCGATTTTGCCACCGCCCACGGTTGGGTGGTCCGAAACCCCGGTCACGGCCTCCCGCTTCGGGCGGAGTTCGTGCTGACCGAGTCAGGCACAGCCCTCGCCCCGGCGTGTGCCCGTGTGTGGCGGACGGCTGTGCTGCTCGATGTCAGTGAGGTCTTTGGTCGAAAGTGGACCCCCCCGGTCCTCCGTGTCCTGGCTGCTGGCCCGGCACGGTTTGGGGTGCTCAAGGCGGGTCTCGCTCCGTACGGCCTCACCGACCGGGCACTCTCGCGGGCACTTCGGGACTTACAGGCTGCGGGGTTGGTTTCGAGGCAGGTTGTGGACGAACGCCCGCCAGGGGTGCGGTACGCCGCGACCGACCGGGTGCGCCCGCTCGTACAGGCGATCGCTCGGTTGTGAGACCCTGCACACAAGAACACAACATGAGTTTCTGTTGTGCAAGTGCGAGCTGTTCCCACGGCTCGTTCGAGGACTCCGACACTGAGGCTTTGCGAAGTGTCGGATTTCTGATGAGTTCATGCATACTCCGATCCGACGCTTCGCAGACTCAGCATCGGCATCCATAACTGGTACAGTGTGCCTATGCAACTCGCTGGCTGGTTCACTGTCGTCGTGATTGTGCTTGAGGCATCGCTCCGTGTGGGGCTCTCGCTTCGGGTGTTGCTGCGTGGGCTCCCAACCGCGGTCACGACCTCGTGGATCGTGCTGATCCTGGTCTTCCCGGTGGTGGGGTCGGTGGCCTATCTGCTCGTCGGTGAGAGCCGCATCGGCCGACGGCGGCTGCTACGCGAGGGGGCGGTCCACCCGGCGTATGCCGAGTACCTCTCGCAGCTCCGGCAGAAAACCGAGCACATGCCCAAAGCGCTGAGTGCTGTGGATCGGCGTCTTGCGCAGGAGGCCGAGGTTGCCGACGGGTTGCCTGTTCTGGGCGGGAATGATGTCGAGCTCCTCGCCGATGCTGGTGCTTGCTTTGATGCTTTTCTTGAGGCGATCGACGCAGCCGAGCGGTGGGTGATGCTTGAGTTTTTCATCTGGGATACCCAAGGCCGTGTCGAAGAGGTGGCAGAAGCGCTCGTCCGTGCGCGCGGGCGAGGCGTCGAGTGCCGGGTCCTGGTCGATGCAGTCGGGAGTCGCTCGTTTTTCCGGAGCGAGCAAGCCCGGACCCTCCGCGACCACGGCGTCTCCATCACAGCGGCCCTCCCCGCTGGGCTTGGGAAGGCACCCCTCTTTCGCCGCGTGGACCATCGCAACCACCGCAAGCTGCTCGTGGTCGATGATCGTCTGGCGATCGTCGGCAGCATGAATATGGCAGACCCCGCCTGCTTCAAGACCAAGGCCGGCGTGGGCGCGTGGGTCGATCTCATGGCGATCGTCCGCGGGCCGGTCGTCGAACTGCTCAGCCTGGTGACGATCCGCGACTGGGAGACCGAGGCCCGCGAGGACCTGACCGAACGGCGGGACATTCTGCGCCGATGCTGTCTCAAGGCGGCCGGGGCGATGGCGGTGCAGGTCGTGCCCTCGGGGCCGGGGCTCGGGGCAGGGGGCAAGGGCGGCATTCACGGGCTGGTGCTCTCGGCGATCTATGCGGCGGACAAAAGGCTGACGATCACAACGCCCTACTTCGTGCCCGAGCCCTCGGTGGTGACGGCGTTGCAGTCGGCAGCACGGCGCGGGGTCGAGGTGGTCATCATCGTGCCCAAGCGGAGCGACACGGTGCTGACTCACTTTGCCGGGCGAGCGTTCTTTGGCGAGCTGCTCGAAGCGGGCGTCCAGATCGCCGAGTTTGCCGGCGGGCTGCTGCACACCAAAAGCATTGTCGTCGATGACGAGATCGTCTTGTTCGGCTCGGTCAACCTCGACCCTCGAAGCTTCTATCTCAACTTCGAGCTCACGACGATCGTCTATGACAACGACGCCACACGGGCGATCCATGCAAGACAGCAGGTATACCTGCAAGAGAGCACCATGATCGATCCGACAGCATGGCGTGAACGCGCACTCCCCAAACGCCTCGCATCAAATATTGCGCAGCTGTTCTCGCCGGTGCTGTAGCAATGGTGCCACTGGACTTTGTCCAGTGGCACCATTGCTACAGCACCACAGAGACTTTATACTCTTTTCGATTCGCCCCGTGCTGTTGGTGTTGCTCCGATGATGGGTAACTCAGCCCGGCGGATCACCAGCACAGCCGCGCTTGCCACGAACACAAACACCGCTATGCCGAACATCGATGGATCGGCCATGCCCTCGGGGGCTTCGGGTGTGATCGACGAGGGCAGCGTGACGCTGATACCCAGCTTTGTCAGATGGCTGCCAATCGCCCCCGCGACGACCAGCACCGCGAGGATGGCGCCATAGATCCTGGTCTTTGGTACAAGCAACATGACCGCTGCGACAAGCTCGGCGACGCCCGTGGCATACATCCCTGCATCACCCAACCCGACCTGCGTAAAGATCCACTTGGCATCCTCTTGGGCGCTGAGCTTGCTGACGGCCATCATCAGAAAGAGCCCAGCAACCGCGACTTGCAGCACGATGGAGGTGATGGCGAGGGGTTTGGAGAGAGGGGCTGCGGTCGACATGGGGTGGATTCCTGGGTGATCGGTCGAACAACTGAATATCGGAGATGGGCGGTCTCTTCCGCGAATCCTGCCAACATCCATCGATGCCGAAGCGTCCACACGATCAAGATCATCCCCCCAGGACCGCCACTGGCGTCACTGGTGGTGTGCATTCTCCAAGGCAGCAAGCTCTCAGCCATGTATGTCTTTGCGGATTTCGGTCGATATACGGGTTGCGTGCGCACGGTGTTCGCCCGCGTGGCATACTGTGCCCGGTCCCGAAACCCCAGCCGACGGAGGCACCGATGGCAGAAGAGAAACGCAAGCTGATCCGATGGGCAACCAAAAAGCGCAAGGGCAAACGCCGCAAGTGGATGACCAAGTGGGTGGTCGTGCATCATGGGGATAAGAAGAGCTGAGGCCGGGGTTACCTGGGTGAGGCATCTTCACTGACACGCGGTGTAGCGATAAAGATGAACCGCTTGCCGATCTTCCGCCGATCGAAATATCCGAGTGCTTCCAGACGGAGCATGTCAGCACGAGCGGTTTGATAGGCTATTCGCTGGCGTGCGCGGTGGTCTTCGATTGTGAACTCGCGGCCGGGATGCTCTAGCGCATCGAGCAGCAGGGAACGCTGCCGATCATTGACATCGAGGGTGCGGAACGCCAATCTGGCGACCTGCATCTCGTGGCGTTTCCTCGCAAGATACTGCCGAAGGTCGTTTCGCGCAAGACGAATGATTCTGGCGTGGTAGTTGAGAAAATAGGTCAGATCGAACTCGTCGGTCTATACATACTGATAGGCAAGGCCGTACTTGGCTGGGCTCTGGGAGATGAGTTTCGAGATCGGCAGAAACTCGAACAGCCAGTAGCCGGTTCGGAGCATGTACCAGTAGAAAAGCGTGCGAGCAGTACGACCGTTGCCATCGCAGAACGGATGGTCGTAGGCGACTTGAAAGTGCAATGTCATCGCTCGCACAACCGGGTGTACGAACCTCGACTCCTTCGATACCGGCTCGTTCGCAAAGGCGCAGAGCGCCTCAAGCCGGCGGGGGAGTGTCGAGGCGGATGGTGGGATATGCAACTCTTCCCCATAGGGGTCTTCGATAACCACTGTCTCATCTGTGCGACGAAGCCGGCCGCATTCATCCGGGCGGTCGAGTGTGTCTTGGGTGAGGATGCGCTGTAACTCGATGAGAAAGTCCGTGGTGAGCGGTGTGTGCCGTTGCTCACGGATGAACATCATCGCACGATAGTTATTGACGATCATCTGCTCGCTGCGGTCCCGGGGCGGGCGTTCACGGCGGAGCATCTCCTTGGCCACGCGGTGCGCGGTCGAGGCACCCTCCAACTGACTTGAGGCGATAGCCTCCTCCATCAATGCCGACACGATGAATCGATCGCGCTGGCTGTCGGTGATGGGGCTCTTGTCGTCAAAGGTGATGTGTCCGGCCAACTCCCGGTCGATCATCATCAACTCTTCCTGAAGGCGATCGGGGATGAGGTAGCTCAGAGACTGACCATCCCGATCGGTAAACGGCAACTCCCGGCGGGTGCCCATCCGTGAGAGCTTAACCATGGCCCAGAGCACCTCGGGATCGATGCCCTCCGCCTGGGCGATGTAGCGGACTTTGTGCCAGTGGCGGTACTTGGCCTCACAACGACGGACAGCCACCATGATCTTCGGGTCACTGAAAGCAGCATGAAACCGGTCAGGGTGCTCACGGATGAGTGATGCATGGTTGGGTGGTGTTGGGATATGCGGCATGTCTGCTCCGATCAACTATTGAATCAATACGATTCAATAATAATCAATAGCACGCCGAAAGTATTGATTCAATAGCAATCAATAACAAATCGTCACACAATGGGCAGGGGTAGACCTAGAGAAACACCCTAGATCAAGTGGTGGAGCCTCAACTCACCCCAACAGTCGCCGCCACGAAGGTCTTCTGCAGCTTCGCCTCGAACTCCTCACGGAACTTCCCAATCAGCGTCTTCATCGCAAAGTTGTTCCCATCCGCGAGGCCACAGATCGTGGTGCCGGGCATCGTGCCCATGCTCTCAGCCACCTCCAGCGCGATATCCAGGTCCCGGTTCCTCGCGTCGCCCTCGGTGATTCGGCACATCAACTGATACACCCACCCCGAGCCCTCTCGGCAAGGGGTACACTGGCCGCAGCTCTCGTGCTTGTAGAACCTGGCGATGTTGCGGGCGACCGCTGTCATGTCGGTATCTTCGTCGAAGACTGTCGGGCAGGCCGTCCCCAGCCCCAGCACGCCATACTTGCTCCCGATATCAAAGTCGAGTTCCGCGTCATACTGGTCCGGCCCGAGAATGCCCATCGAGACGCCGCCGGGGATGGCAGCCTTGAACTTTTTGCCGTTGCGCATGCCGCCGCAGTGGTCCTCGACAAACTTGCGAAGCGGGATACCAAGCTCAAACTCATAGACGCCCGGCCTCTCAACATGCCCGCTCATCCCCATGAGCTTGGTGCCATAGCTGGGAGGCCCGCCGATAGAGCTTTCGACTCCCTGGGCGGTGAATGCCTCTGCGCCCTCATTAAAGATGAGCTGCAAGTGGCAGAGCGTCTCGACATTGTTGATGATCGTCGGCCTGCCAAAGAGCCCCTGCACCGCCGGGAAGGGGGGTTTGATGCGAGGCCACCCCCGCTTGCCCTCGATCGCTTCGAGCAGCGCGGTCTCTTCGCCACAGATATACGCCCCCGCCCCGCGATGGACATAGCAATCAACGCGGAACCGCTCGCCCCCGGTGTTGGCATCATAGTTCTGCAACCCCTTCTCGCCGAAGATGCCCTTCTCGTACGCCTCGGCCAGCGCCCGCTCGAGCCGCTCAGCCTGGAGGTGGTATTCGCCGCGGATAAAGATGTACGCGCGGTTGAGCCTGCACGCATGGCAGCAGATCGCGATGCCTTCGAGCAACTGATGGGGGTCAAACTCCATCAGCAGCCGATCCTTGAAGGTGCCCGGCTCAGACTCATCCGCATTCACCGCCAAATACCGCTCCGCCCCCGGCTCGCCCGGCTTCTTACCCTCCGGCACCGGCGGCAAAAAGGTCCACTTGACCCCAGCTGGGAATCCAGCCCCGCCCCGACCCCGGACGACAGCCTTCTTCACCTCGTCGATGACATCTTCGGGTGTACGGGCAAGGGCTTTTCGGAGCCCCACATACCCGCCGGTCGCGACGAACTCGTCGTAATCGACATAGTGGCGGTCGTTCCAGTCGCCATAGGGAGGCGTGGGGATCCGCTTGCAGAGGAGGTGGCGGGGGGTATCGGTATATGCAGCTTTGCCCATTGGTGGAAACTCCCTGGTCAGCAGGCGTGACAAAGAGGGTCAAGGAGGCGATTGTAGGGGGCGTTTCCGCGACCCGTGCCGGGCAGGTTTCCCGTTCGCGATGATTCTCTAGTGCTTCTTGAGCATCCCCATCCCAAACCCGGCCATTGCTGTGCCACCCGAGGGGATGTACCCCCGCAGGAAGGCGGTCAGGCTCTGGGTCTGAGTCGAGAGCCACGCGGTTGTGGTGTTGTAGAGCCCCTGCATCGCCTCCCAATTAACCGTGATGAGCCCCGCCATCTGCAAGCCCACGAGCAGCAACAGCATCGTCCCGACCACGATCAGTACCACTTTAAAGGCTGCGCGCAGGGCAAAGGCGATCGCAAACCCGACAAAGAACGCAAACCCCAGCCGAAAGACCGTGGGGGAGTAGAGCTCCAGGGCCGTCTTGTTTTGGTCGGTCTCGCCCCCTGCCTCGCTGGCTTCGTCGTTCTCATCTGGTGAGCCCGCGGTGGCGTCGTCGGTAAACCCCTCAGGCCGAAACGCCGGAGTATCGTCGCCATCGGTCACGGCTGCCCTGTCTGCTTGCGAAGTTCGATCGGGCGAGGTTGTCGCTGCAGCCACGCCCCACATCCCCGCCCCGGCAAGACTCACGATCGCGGCAGCAACCAACGCCAGCTTCTGCAACGCGGTCAGCCCAGCAAGAAACCCCGAGTTGGCAGCAGCCTGTTCGCTCAAGAGCCGGATTCTCCTGGCTGATTGTTGGGGGTGTCAGCCTCGTTGATTTCAATCTCTTCGACGGTGGTCCGCCGCACGATGATCTTTCGGCCATCGGGCGTGGTCTCCTCGCGTTCCTCGACCTCCCGCCGGACCTCCTGCTTCTGGACAGTCGGCGCAGTCGAGTCCGCCTTGACACCCTTGGCGATATGCCCAAAGAACTCGCCGAGGTTTCGCATCAGGGATTTCGGCTTCTCGGTGGTCATGGCTATGCCC
>JAJRZG010000192.1 GCA_024275365.1 Planctomycetota bacterium
CCCGTCTCGAACTTTGCTGACATCCGTGAAGCACTCCGCGAAGTGACGCTCGACCCCGCCGCCCTCAGCAACATCGAACCGCTACAGATCACCTTCACTATCGAACCACCCCTCCCCCCCCAACCCGACGGCATCACCGCTACCTACACCATCACAACCTCAATTCCCCCCGATCAACTCGCCCGCCTCCACGCCCTCTCCTGGGAAGTCCCCTTCGGCACATGGTTCTTCCAGCCCGAGCCCTTCCTCCTCAAAGCCACCGGCCCAATCGACGCCATCCGCATGGGCATCAACCGCACCCAGCGCATGATGACCATGACCTACCTCACGCTCGCCCGCCTCGTCCAGGGCACCGTCAAAGTCGACAACCTCAAAGGGCCCGTCGGCATCGCCCACCTCGGCACGCAGGTCGCAACGAGGGGCTACATCTGGCTCATCTTCTTCCTCGGGCTCATCAGCGTCAACCTCGCGGTCGTCAACTTCCTGCCCATCCCCATCGCCGATGGCGGGCAGTTCCTCATGCTGCTCTACGAACAGATCCGAGGCCGCCCCCTCCCGATCCCCGTGCAAAACGCCGTCACCGCGGTCGGGCTCCTCATGCTCGTCTCGATGTTCCTCCTCGTCACCTACAACGATGTCGCCCGGCTCTTTGGAGGCTAACCGCCTTGGGTCCTTCGCCTTTGGGTACTTCGCCCTTCCGGGGCGATTCTTCGAGTTCACTGACTCTCTTGAGGATGCCGACGCTGAGCGTGCGAAGCGTCGGATTGGACAGAGTCGTGTGCAACCAATATCCGACGCTTCGCAGAGCCTCAGCGTCGGCGTCCATATCACACCAAGTAACGCGGGTTCGTAACATGCCCTAACCTCCCCCCGTGGGCCTCCTTATCCTCCTCACTCTCGGCTTCCTCGTCTTCTGGACATTCCTTGTCCTGCTGACGCTCCATGCGCTGCTCCGCCCGCTGCGCCGGTCGTATGCCTGGTGCGTCTCGCGCAGCCAGCCAGCCGACCCCAGCGAACTCACGCCACCCCGAGAGTTTGCAGAAAACAGCATCACCGAACCCACCAAACCACACGCCAAGTGCCCGACCTGGCGCATAACAGGCGACAACCCCACCGGCCCGATCGCCATCTTCTGTCACGGCTGGAGCGAGTCAAAACAATCCGTCCTCCAGAGACTCGACGCCCTCACCCCCTCCTGCGCAGCTGTCATCGCCTGGGACCTCCCCGGCCACGGCGAGGCCTCCCCCGGCCCCGCCCGCATGGGCGTAAACGAACACCGCGCCCTGGGCGCACTCATCGAGTCACTCCCCCCCGAGCACCCCGTCATCCTCGTCGGCTTCTCCCTCGGCTGTGGCGTCTGCATCAGGGCAGCCATCGAACAACCCGACCGCATAGTCGGTGTCATCATCGAAGCCCCCTACCGCTTGCCCTGGACACCCGCCCGCAATGTCATGGCCTTGCGAGGCTTCCCCCACCGCCTCAATCTCCGCCCGGCCCTCTTCCTCGCCGGGCTATTCCTCGACCGCAACCCCCTCTGGCGAGGCTTCGACCGCGCTCCCCTCGCGGCCAAACTCACCTGCCCGCTGCTGGTCCTGCACGCACACGATGATGAGATGTGCCCAATCGCTGACGGCCGGTCGATCGCCAGCGCCTCGCCCGATGGCCGTATGGTTGAGTTCGATGGTGCGGCACACCTGACCCTCTGGTTCGAGCAGGACACACGCGACAAGGCGTGCGAGGCGGTCGAGGAGTTCATCCGGGGGCTCTCGTAGGGTTTCTCGGCCCCGCCACCCCGGCTGCAATAGAATCGCCCTATGCCAGATTCCCCCACC
>JAJRZG010000001.1 GCA_024275365.1 Planctomycetota bacterium
ACACCCGTGTCGGCGGACTCTTCGAGCATTGCGGTGGCAACCACCCGCAGGTAATAGAACGCTGCGATCGCCGAGTTGAGCCCGAGGATGACGACCAGCGTGATGCGACCTGCCCCAAGCGCCGAAGTGAACAAGGGCACCTTGCCAAAGAACCCGAGAATGGGCGGGAAACCGAGCAGGCTGAGCATGCACAGGACCAGCGACCACCCCAGCCACGGGTTGGTCTTGCAGAGCCCCCGCAGGTCGGAGATATCCTCGGCTTCGACTGTCTCGCTGCGAGAGGTGCGTTCGAGACTGGCGAGCACCGCAAACGCCCCGGTGTTCATGACGCCGTAGCAGAGCAGGTAGAAGAGCACCGCCGCGATGCCGCTTGAAGTAAATGATCCATCGCCCGGCCCCACAAGAATGCCGACGAGCATGTAGCCCGAGTGCGCGATCGAGGAATAGGCGAGCATTCGCTTGGCACTCTTCTGGAGCACCGCGAGGACATTGCCGACTGTCATGGTGAGCGCGGCAATCGCCCAGAGCAGGCTGTCGATCACGGGCGGCAGCGTGCTGCCCCCACTATCACCCCCACTCCCACCATTCGCCCAGCCCATCGTCGAGACCAGGAGCATGATGGCGATGATGCCCGCGGTTTTGGGGACAAACGCGAGGAAGGCCGCCATGCTGCTCGATGCCCCCTGATAGACATCGGCGGTGTAGAAGTGCATCGGGACGGCCGCGATCTTGAACGAGACCCCGACGAGGGCGAGGACCATGCCTGTCATGGCGATGGGGCTGATGCCGTTGGCGGCAAAGTGCTCACCCATCTCGACAAAGCTGGTCGTGCCCGTGCCGCCATAGAGGAGGGCGAACCCATAGAGGAAAATCGCAGCACCCAGCGCACCGAGAAAGAAGTACTTGACGCCCGCTTCTTGCGATCGGCGAAAGCCCCGACGCCCCCTGCCACTGAGCACGACCATGACATAGGTCGGCAGGCTTGTCAGCTCGAGGGCGAGGAAGAGCCAGATCAGATCGCCCGCGGTCGTGCAGAGCATCGCGCCCATGATGCTAAAGAGGAAGAAGGCATAGAACTCTGCCCCGGTGATGCGGAGGGCATTGCAGGGCTGCCCCGCTTCGATGGCGGCCTCTTCGTCGCGGTCCACGGTGCTCGCGATCACCAGCACAAGCAACAACCCCACAAACCCGATCAAGGGCTTGGCAAAGGGCATGAGCTCGGGCAGGATCGCCCAACCGGGACCGGTCGGTGTATACAGCCCGATCACGGCTGCGAGAAAGAGCGACAGCCCGGTAAAGAGGCCGGTCAGCTTGCGGGTGCTTGCGCTCGGCGAGAGCCCGATGAGCATGACAACGCACGCACCTAGAAAGAGCACGATCTCAGGCCAGAGGTAGGCGATGCGTTCGATCATCGGCTGGCCTCCGAATCGTGGTCGGTCGTGGGTTCTGGATTGTGCTCAGGAGCATGGTCGCCGGCAGGCTGGCCTGCATCGTCCTGAATCGCTTCGTCATGGGTCTGGTTCGCACCCCGGACGAGCTGCACCGTCTCCCTGATCGGGGCCTCGATCGACCGCATGAGGGGCGTGGGCTGAAGCCCGAGGTAGAGGCACAGCACCGCCAAAGGCACAAGCACCCCGATCTCGCGGCCGGTCAGGTCGGGGGGCAGGTGGTCCTTGCCATCGGCTTCCTGGTTGTGATCTTCATGTCCCTCATGCTCCACCAATGGCCCAAAGCACATCCGCCCCACCATATAGAGCAGGTACATCGCTGCGATGATCACGCCAGTCGCAGCAGCAACAGCAAACCAAGGCCCGAGCACACCCCAAGTCGCTCCGGGGGCAACTCCCTCGGCTGTTGCCCAGGCGGCATCGGCCTGGAAGGTACCGAGCATGCAGAGGAACTCACTGACAAAGCCGTTGAGCCCCGGCAAGCCCACCGACGCCATCGTGAAGAAGACCATAAACGACGCCCAGATGGGCATCTTGGCAGCCAGCCCCCCGAGTTCGCGCATCGAGCGGGTGTGGTATCGCTCGTACATAAAGCCGATAAGGAAGAACAAAGCCCCGGTGGAGAGGCCGTGGTTGATCATGTAGAGCACCGACCCGGTCATGCCGGTGGTGTTGATCGCCATCAGCCCGAGCACGCAGAAGCCAAGGTGCGAGACCGAGGAATAGGCGACGAGCTTCTTGACATCCGTCTGCACCCAGCAGATGAGCCCGGCATAGATAATGCCGACGATGCAGAGTATCGCGATCGCGGGGGCGTACTGCACCACTGCCACGGGCGCAAAGGGCAGCACAAACCGATAAATCGCATAGGTCCCCAGCTTGAGCAGCACCCCCGCGAGCAAGACAGACCCGGCGGTCGGGGCCTCGGTGTGTGCAAGGGGCAGCCAGGTGTGCATGGGAAAGAGCGGCACCTTGACCGCAAACCCCGCGAGCAACGCCAGAAGCACAAACGATTGCTCTCGTGAGGACATGCTGCTGGCAACCCGCGAGAGGGTCTCGATATCGAAGGTCCACCCCACGCCCGGCTGCACGGAGGCAAACCAGACGACATAGAGCAGCCCGACCAGTGCGATCACCGAGCCGGTAAAGGTGTAGAGAAAGAACTTGACCGAGGCGGCCTTGCGGTTGGTCGAGCCGAAGACCCGGATGAGCACGAACATCGGGATGAGCGTGAACTCGAAGCAGACATAAAAGAGGACGATGTCGCGGGCAGCAAAGACACCCGTCATCGCGGCCTGGAGCACCAGCAGCCACGCATAAAACATGCGGCGGTTCTCGGTGATGGCGGTCCACGAACCCATGACACAGAGCGGCCCGAGCACCGCAGCCAGCACGATCAGCCACAGGGCGACCGAATCGACGCCGAGCGAGAACCCGAGCCCGAGCTGGGGCAACCAATCAAGGTCCATCCCCAGTTGTGCCCGATTTGCGGCCATGTCCCAGTTGAAGACGAAGACCGCATAGACCGCAAGGACCAGCGCGATGAGCGCCCCCAGCAACGCGGTAAACCGCGCACGCGATGCCGGCCCGACAACCACGCCGAGGGCAAAGACAAGAGGCACCAACATGAGCAAGGCAAGGGTCACCGTGTTCGATCCTCTCTAAGTGCTCATCAGCACGACCGCAGCAATCAGCACCGCGAGCCCGCCAGCCATCCCGATCGCATACCCCTGAAGCACACCGTTCTGCCAGGGACGAAGCTTTGAGCCGACAAACCGTGGCAGCACGCCCGCGAGATTGACAAGCCCATCCACAAACAGCCGGTCGATCGTGTAGAACACATAACTCAGTACCCGCAACGGCAGCACGATCCCCGCGTTGTAGAACTCATCGACATACCACTTGTCCTGCGCCCAGCGGGCAACAGGCCCCATCGCTGGCAGCAGGGCATCGGCCTTGCTGGTGGCAGCCGTCTTGCGCCGGAAAAGATGCAGATAATACGCGATCCCGATCCCGATGATGCCGACGATCGAGGAGGCGTAATACATCGCCTTGTGCGGGTCCATGCCGAGGAATGTGCCGTGGGCGGCGGCATGTTCGCCGGCGCCATCTGCAGCGTGCTCGCCGTGCTCAAGGAACGCTGCCGAGGCTGCCGCGTCGTGATACCCGGCGCTGGAGTTGTGCGTCATGTCCGCCGCCCAGCCGCCGTGGCCGTCGCCGAGGAAGTAGGTGCCCGCAGCCGCGATACACGCCACCGCCAGAATCGCAAGCACCGTGTTGACCGCCCAGCCAGGGGCGTGTGGGTGGAAGTCCGTGGGACCGGCTTCCAGCCGGTGCGCATCTGCGTGCTCCTCATCCCCATGGTCATCATGCAGCTCATCCCCCGGCTCAAACTCTTTGGGCCCGACAAACACCCGGAAGAAGACGCGGAAGGTGTAGTAGGCTGTCAACCCTGCGGTAATCAGCAAGATCCACCCGATCGCGGCATAGCCTGGCCCAGCGGTGACGAACGCCTCAGCGATAATCATGTCCTTGCTGAAGAACCCGGCGGTAAAGGGGAAACCCGCAAGGTTCAGACAACCGATCAGCATCGCGATGCCGACGATCCCCCACCCCTTCATGAACGCGATGCCACTGAGCTTGCGGAGGTCGAGCTGGCCTGCAAAGCCGTGCATGACCGCGCCGCAGCAGAGGAAGAGGGTTGCCTTGAAGAAGGCGTGCGTAAAGACATGGAACGCCCCGCCCGCGCTGGTGAGCACCGCGAGGCCACAGAACATGTAGCCGAGCTGCGAGACCGTCGAATAGGCCATGATCCGCTTGATGTCGAACTGGGCCATGCCGATGGTGGCCGACACCAACGCGGTGATCGCCCCGACCCACGCCACGATCGGCAGGGCGTACTCGCTCACCAGGAACATGGGATAGGTGCGGGCGATGAGGTAGACACCGGCTGTCACCATCGTCGCCGCGTGGATGAGGGCGCTGACGGGCGTCGGGCCTTCCATCGCATCGGGCAGCCACACAAACAAAGGCAGCTGGGCACTCTTGCCAAACGCCCCGACCATGAAGAG
>JAJRZG010000193.1 GCA_024275365.1 Planctomycetota bacterium
CGCCCCGCCGAAGAGGATGAGGCATTTATCAGCGAGCGAAACCCGCCGGAGCCAGGATGAGAGCCACGAGAACCGCATACTGCCCGGAGTTTACGGCCTCAGACCGGGCCGGGTCGGCGACTACACTTTCGCCATGACCTCCGCCCGCGTCTATCTCGAGACCTTTGGCTGCCAGATGAACGAGCTGGACTCAGAACTCGTCGCCGGGCAGCTCGGTCGATTGGGCTATTCATTTGCTACCTCGCCCGACGATGCCCAGGTCATCCTCTACAACACCTGCTCGGTCCGCGAGTTGGCGGAGCAAAAAGTCTGGAGCCGGCTCGGCGAGATGGCGATCCGCAAAAAGAAAGACCCCGGGCTCGTCGTCGGCGTTCTCGGATGCATGGCTGAGCGCGACGGGACCGACCTCATCCACCGGATGCCGGTCGTGGACATCCTGTGTGGCCCGGGTGAGCTCGACAAACTCCCCGCGTTGCTCGATAATGCTGTTCGCACAAAAGCGAGCCTCAACGGTGTCAACAGTGCCCAGGCTCTCCGAGCCGGGAATAAGGGCAGCCAGAGCCCCCCTCTTCGCTCTGCTCGCCAAGTCGCCCTCCAGGGCAACACTAGTCGCCGCAGCGCGACGCTCACAGCCGCTGCCGACAATCTTGAGTTGCTCGATCTCTCGCGGGCTGTCTCCCCGGTCGATCCGGCTGACGGCTCGATCAAACGCTCGGCGTATGTCCGCATCACCCGCGGGTGCAACAAGTTCTGTACCTATTGCGTCGTGCCCTTTACGCGAGGTGCCGAGATGCACCGCCCGCCGGAGCACATCGTGGACGAGTGCAAAAAACTCGCCGATGCGGGGGTCATCGAGATCACCCTGCTCGGGCAGACGGTCAACCACTACCGCTTCGAGCATGGCTCGGCCGTCCGTGTCGGCGGCATGCTCCAGCCGCAGAAAGGCCGGACCTACAAGGGCTCGCACCACCGCGACGCCTTTGCTGGCGAATCGACCACCACCTTTGCTGACCTGCTCTCCCGCATACACGACGAGGTACCCGCAATCAAACGCTTGCGGTTTGTGACCAGCTATCCGCGAGACTTTGGGGACGATGTGCTCGAAGTTATCCGTGACCCCCCACGGATCTGCCGATACCTCCACTTGCCCGCCCAGACCGGCTCGAACCGCCTGCTTGACACAATGAATCGCGGCTACACCATCGAGGAATACGACGAACTCCTCGGCCGCGCAAGGCACTACCTCGACCAGCCCGAGATCGGCCGCCCGCTCATGCTCAGCGGCGACATCATTGTCGGCTTCCCGACCGAGACCGACGAAGATTTCGAGGCGAGCATCGGGCTGCTCAAACGCTCACGGTACAAAAACTGCTTCATTTTCAAGTACTCTCCCCGCCCCGGCACCGTCGCCTACGACCGTATCCCCGACGATGTGCCTGATGAAGTGAAGCGATGGCGCAACAATGCGCTACTGGCGGTGCAAGCCGAGATTTCTGATTCGATCGCCCGCGAGCAGATCGGGCGCGAGTATGAAGTCTTTGTCGAAGGCCCCAGCAAACAACAACGCAAGAGCGAGGGGATGACGCTTGGGCAGATACGCAAGTCGAACGGCGCGATCGCGCTGACCGTTGGCGGACACGACCCGGTGTCTGAAACTCCCGACCTTCAGAGCCGGGGGACTTCAGTCCCCGGACCGAGCCTCTCTGCCAACGCAACTCTCGCACCGCACACCATCCAACTCTCCGGCCGCACCGATGGCGATCTGATCGTCTTCTTCGATGTGCCGCCCGAATCGTTGGCAACCCTCACCGGCAAGATCGTCCGCGTCCGCATCACCGACGCCGAGCGGTTGAGTTTGCAGGGGGAACTACTTTAGTAGCTCCGCGATCGCGCTGGTGATGTCCCCTCCGTGTTTTACCCCCAGATTCGGAAGTTTCCGAACGCTTGTTGTGTGAATTATGGCTGCGGGCTGCTTGCACCAGCCTACCGCAGTGCAACATAAGACAACACCAGCACAGTAATCATGAAGCGAATTCACCAACTCCCTCTGTAGCGGCTCGATTTCATCTTCAATCTTAGCTGCTATACCACTATGGAAATCTTCGGGGCAATCCACATGATAGATTACAGGTTTACTCTCGTCTGGCCTGATATGCAATACAGCATCAACACTAATTGCCACTACTCCCTGCATCGACCGCCGATCCAATTGCGAGCACCCATCATGCACTGCTGCACGAAGGCCTTTCCGAGTTCTCGGCCTCTTGCACTCGATTCCGAACGAAGGCAGGCCCGCCTGATGAATAACAATATCGGTCTCAGCAAATTCAATAGAACAGCCGAGGCGGCCCAAAGCACCAGCCACTTCCAGTTCCCACAAGATGTCCAGATCCTTCGACTGCACATCGGCTAGCCGGTCGATTCGCTTTCGAAGACACCTCGTCTTCTGATCTGCATTCTTGGCGTTTGATGACCCTCTAACAGCCAGTCCTATGCGATGCATGCGATGCGCTCGCCATGCCACTTCACCCGCACGGCGTACATCTTCCACTGCGGGACCGAACTTCGTATCGAACACATCTCCTACAAACGACCCAACCCACTCAAAGTCTGCCAGGATTCGCTCAAGATCACAGACCGGGTTCAGTTGTATGCCTAGGTCCAAGATACAATCTCGGATTACCTTGGCGGTGTGTCCGCATTCGGCGCATGTCAAGGGACGGAGGTCGTGGTTCGCCAGATCAACCATCTATTCTCTCGCTTCACACAAGTATACCCACACCCCATACACCAACCCCACGCACCCATCCGCCCCCACATGCTCGGCGTGCAACTTCCGCAGCCCCGCCACCAGCCGCTCGGCCTTTTCCCCTGTCTTTGGCACATAGCTCGCACTCATTGCACGCCCGATCAAACCGTCCACATCTAAGCGCTGTTCGTTGCGGAAGTGCAGCCGCTGCATCCGCGCTGCGTCAAACGGCGGCTCCACCCTCGGGTTCTTCGCGACCGTCTGATGGCTCGTCGGGCCCACGCCGGTGCTCGCTGCCCGCACCAGGTCGTAGTACCCCAGTGACACCGGGTCACTCTCGTCAGCATCGTTCCACATGAGGGCGAGTCTGCCGCCGGGCCTGAGGATGCGGCCGAACTCCCGGCAGGCGGCCACCGGCTCGAACCAGTGGTAGCTTTGTGCGCACAATAGAAGGTCCATGCTCGCATCTTCGAGGCCGGTGGATTCGGCGGTGCCCGCCCGCCACTCGACCCGGTGGCCCGGCTCTCCGAGCCGGGTGTGTGTCTCGCCCGCCCGGCGCATCACCTCATTCGGCTCGATGGCGATGACATCGACTCCACACGCTGCAAGCAATCTCGCCGAGATGCCGGTCCCCGCACCTATATCGGCGGCACGAAGAACACCGCACCCTCGCACCGGCTGGAAGCCGGTCCCACGGGTTGGGGTTGCCCGCCCAAACCCATCGAAAATCGCATCAATCGCCTCAGCCGGATAGCTCGGGCGATACTTCACATAGTCAGTTGCCCGGTCGCTGAACCGCGTCGTCGGCTGTCTGTGGTGCAGTGGCTCACTCATCCGTTTCCTCGTGCCCTTGAGCCCTCTCCCGCGCCCGACGCCTTGCAGCGAGCAGACCGCCGGTGCCCGTCTCCTGATCGTCCGCTGTCTTTGCGGGCTTCGTTTCGTCTGCTGGTGGAGAAGATAGAGCCTCGCTTGCCGACGAACCCCGCAGCATCTCTTCACGCAACTTCCGCAAGCGTTCAGACTCTTCTCGCGCCCGCCGTTCACGGGCCTGCGCGATGACCGTCTCTGCCGAGTGTTCTCCAAACCTGCCAGATCGCACACCTTGCGGCTCACCTTCAGCCTCTGCCGTGTGCGCCTTGAGCCCCGCAAGTGCTCGTCCCGCCTGCTCGCCCCGGTCCCGCGTTGCCTCGGCTGCCGATCGGCGAAGGTCGGCCCCAAACTCCCGGCTCACGAACCGGTCCCACGCGACCCGCCGGGTTGCAACATCGAGCACAAAGAGCCCGAGCGTCAGCAGCATCAACGGCACAAAGATCGGTATGCTCGTCAGCCTCGGGGGCACATCGCCACGATCGAAAATGGCTGCGCTCTCTGGTTGTTCGAGGTCTAAAACACGCCCCCCTGTTGCCCCGGCGATCTCGCGAAGCAGCCCCTCGCTTGACCGCAGCCGACGGAACTCGGTGCCGCTGGCGATTGTCATCCCCCCCACCACCGGTGGCAACGCCTGCTGCCCCAGCTTTGGGCGAACGACCACGACCACCTGCCCGGGATCGACCGCGTCAACCCTCTTTTCATAGAGCCCCGGCGCGACCTGCGCAAGCCGAACCTCGCGCCCGGTTCCAGATTCGTCATAGACCGTCGCGGGCACCGAGAGATAGTCAATCGGCTCGCCGTCATCATCGGCCGCTTCGAGTCGCAACACGAGTCCGTCACCCTCGGTGGTCATCCGCAGTTCATACGGCCCCGGTGACGTTGGGCGCGAGAGGGTCCGAGCCAGCCCCGTCCAGAACTCCGCATACCCCGGCCATTTCGTCCACATCGTGGCCCACGCATCGCCCCGCGCGTCCGAGGTAAAGGCGGCCACCTGCCCGAGCCCGACCTGCCAGTGCGCCAAGACCGGCTCGCCCTCTGCTGTCACCATCGCGGTCGTAATCGTCGGCTCGACGCGTGCCTGAGTCAGCACAAGCCCGCCAAGTGACGGCATGCCCTCGAGCCCCTCGACCATGGGCGAACCCGTCGCCAAGACCCGGGGCACAAACGGTGCCTCACGCACCAGAGGCGTGCGCACAATCCGGATCGCCTTGAGGAATATCCGGGGCAGGACATTCGGGTTGAGCACCGCGTAGTGCTTGCCGCCGCTGCGGTCGGCGATGTGTTGCATGGTTTCTGTGTCGGCCCCGCTCCCGACACTGATCGTGGTCACGCGGATACCCAGCATCCCGAGCCGTTCGCTCATGTCCGGCAGAAAGTCCGCGTCGGCCGATTGCCCGTCAGAGAGCAGGATGATGTGCTTGATCTCCGCCTCGACGGCGATGAGTTGCTCTTCTGCACGCGCAAGCGCAGGCCCGATCACCGTCCCCCCGCCCGACGAGATGCCCCGGATACGGACAGCGGTTGCCTTGGGGTCTTCGTTGGGTGCGAGCGGGACCACCGTTCTCGAAAAGTTGTCAAACGCGATCACACCGATCAGGTCGCGTTTGTCGAGTGTTGCGACCGCCAGTGCTGCCGATTCGTTGGCGATTTCCTGCTTGCTGGCGATCGATCCCATCACGCTCTGCCGCATCGACCCCGAGGCATCGAGTACGATCATCACCGCAGCTGTCGGCACAATCATCTCGTCTGGAATCTCCATATCCACCGGCAAGAACGGCTCAAGCACCGACCCCCGCCAGCCGCCCGGGGCAAACGAGTTGTGCCCACCAAGCATGACGAGCCCCGCGCCGAGTTCTTCGACCTGGGCTGCGAGCGCCCGCTGGGCTCGCTCGCTCATCGCGTCGGCGGGGACATCCTGGAGCACGATCAGGTCGAACTCCTGCAACGAGATCAGATCGTCGGGCATGGCTGCCGGGTCGATCGCGGTCACGGTCATCCCGGCTGCGCGGAGCGTCTGCGCGAGCATCGCCCCGCCACCTGTCGGCGAGCCACGGCCCACGCCATCGACGATCAGCACCTCGCCCTGCCCCGGCGTGATGGTCAGCCCGGACGCAGCGTTGTTTTCGGGCTGCGTGTCTCCGACAAACCGCACGCTGCCGTCAGCCTCCGCCTCGACCCTCGGCTCCCAGACCGCATCAAACCGATGCACCCGACCCGGTTCGAGCGCAACCTCGACCACCTCGACATGCCGACCCGCTTTCAATCGCAGGGGCCGACCGAGACCGGGACGCCCGGGGCTGATGTCGAGCTCTTCGCCCGCGCGCACAAGCCGGAGTACGCCCTCGGCCGTACCCGCCGAACGAAGCACCACCCGCACCGGCACGACCGACTCGGCCTCGGCTGTCGGGGGCACATCTACCGACTCGACCATGACCTCTCGCTCGATGTCATACGAAAGAGGCACGACATCGATCGGGAGCCCCGACCGCTCGCCGCGGCCTCCTGCAAACCGCGAGATGAGTTCGGCGGCTGCGCCCACCGCGTCGCCGACCGTTTCGTTGCCATCGCTGAGCAGCACGATCCGCCCGGCTGCGTCGGCGGGGATCATCGCTGAGGCGTAGCGCAGGGCGGCGGCGATATCGGTGCCGGCTGCCATCGTGACATCGATCGGTCGGGTGAGCGGATCGTCGCGGCTGGGCGTGGCAATCGCCAGTGCCCGGCCATCAAAGGCGACGATGCCGAGCAGGTCATCGGGGCCTCGCTCACTGGCAGCCTTGGCAAGAAACGCCCGCACCGCTGCGAGCACCTCGCCGCTGTCTTCGCCTGGCGCATGCGCAAAGCGGCGGACCGATTCGGAGACATCGATCACCGCGACCACCGCCAGGCGGTCGGTCTGGCGCACCGAGACCGCGCCCGCAAGCAGAGCTGCGATTGATGCCAGGAGCAGAGCCCGCGCGAGTGCAGCACTCCACCGACGCACCCGGCTCATCGTGAGGAACCAGCGCACCGCCATCCACGCCATCGGTAGGGCCAATGCCGTAACAAGGAGCCACTCGGGATGCTCGAACCGCATCAGCACGAACACACTCCCGCTTCTGAGGATTCTGTCTTTGGGTAGTTCGCCCCTCCAGGGCGATCTTCGGGCACTCCGTCATTCTGGGGCGAGTTGGGATATCTCCTCAGCCATCCAATGGACTCGACACCAACAGCGGGAAATAGAGAGATCGAGGAAGAGAGGAGAGGAAGGAATGGAGATCGCCCCGGAGGGGCGAAGTACCCAGAGACCAGCCTGTCACCATGTACCAGGCTCACGATCCGCCCGTCCCTTCCGACGCAGCCTCGCGTTCCTTTGCTGCCCGCTGACGAAACCGCTCAAACACCCGCCGCACCAGGTCCCGGCGCTCCCGAGGCACCGCCTGCCTCTCGACCGCTCGCTCGGCCCCTCGGGCTGCCTCCTGCAACACCTGCCCCGACGATGCGCCGGGCGTGCCACCATCACCACTTGCTACTGACTGGTCATCATCGTTCCCAAGCCAGTCTGCAATGACCTGCCCGCCACCGGGCTCATCGCTGCTCGGCTCGCTCCGGGCGTCGAACGATTCAGAATCCCAGGGCTGCTCTGGCGCAGCCCGGGCACCAGCCGCATCCGATCTGCGGCCCCTGCCATCAGCACCCTCCCCGTCGTCTTCTCCCATCATGTCGCGTGCCAGTTGCTCTAACTCCTGTCGTTCTTCCGGCGAGGTCTGTTCGAGCAGCCTTCTCGCCATCTCGCGGAGGTCTTCTGCGGTGTCTTGTTGTTCCTGTGCGCCCTTCCCTCGTTCTGCCATGCGCTCAAGTTGTTTGCGCAGCCGCTCGATCCCACTCCCCTCTGGTGCGTCGCCACTGCCATCGGTCATGCGTGTGGGGCTGTCGTTTCCATCTTCTGCCCCCGCACCATCCTCACCGGGCTCGATCAACTCCTCGCCCGCACCCGGGTCTGGCTCGGTTCCTTGTGTTTCAACTTGCTGTTGTCCCGGCTGGTTTCCCTCACCATCCTGACGGGTTGGCTCTCCCGTTGGCGTGCCCGTTTCATCACCCTGTTGTTGGGTTGGCTGCTGGCCGGGTTGCTGACCGGGTTGCTTGCTGGGATCGGTACCCTCATCGCCCGGCCTCTTTTCTGCTGCGCCCTGGTCCTGTTTCTGACCTTGCCCATCCTGCTGATCTTGTTCCTGTCCTTGCTCTCCATCCTGCTGGCCATCCTGCTGACCATCTTGAGTGCGTTCTTGCTGATCGCCCTGCTCTGCGCCCGGCTGATCGGTTTGACCTTCTCTCCCCTGTTCATCCTGACCGGGTTCCTGCCCCTCCTGCGCACTCGGCTGCTGCTCCTGATCCGCACTCCCGTCCGGCGCCTCGCGCGGCTGTTCGGGTGCAGGCGGTTTTTCACGAAGTTCCTCAGCCGCCTCTCGCGCAGCATCGGTGAGTTCCTCTATCTCTTCGCGTGCCCGTTCTTGAGCCTCTTTCTCGCGGTTCCGCTTTGCCAGTTCCTCTGCCATATCCCTCGCAGCGTCCGGCTCAACCCCCTGTTCCTCGAGCCGCTCTTGCAGTTCACCAGGGTCCACCGAGTCACCGAGTGATTCGGGCTCGTCGATCCCCTGCTCGCGCAGCGTTTCCTGCATTGCTGCATCGCCCGGCTCGGGTTCGTCCCGCTGTGGCGTGCGGTCGAGCTGCTCAGCAAGCCGATCCAACTCCGACGCATATTTCTCGCGTTCCTCGGGGCTCATCCGGTCGGCCCTGTCCATCATCTCGGCTGCGGCCCGACGCGCCCCTTCGAGGTCGCCCTCAGAAAGCGCCTTGGCTAGCTCCGATGCCCCCTCACCCGCCTCGACCTGTTCTGCGAGCTGCTCCCGAGCCCGCTGATCGGCAAGCGCCTCAGTCTGTGCCTCTTGTTCGACCCGGTCAGCAAGTGCATCGATCTGGCGCGAGCCCTCAGCGAGGGCCTCACCCGGATCGCGCGAGCCATCGAGCAGTTCTCGCTCGATCTCGTCCATGCGGGCCAGATCGGTGTCGGCTGCCCGGTCTTTGAGTGTCGCCTCGGCTGCCTCGCGGGCATCGCGCGCTGCCTCAGCAATGACATCGGCGGCTGCCCGGCGTTCGGGCTCGCTCGCAGCGTGCGAGACCTCGCGTGCTTTGGGTGCTGGCTCGGGCACCCACACCCCACACGCCACAGCCGCCGCGATAACTACAGGCCAGATTGCCCATGCCGACCCGAACCGGACAGGCACAACATTTTTGACTGGGAGCGACGCTGCCACTCGCTCAGCCTCTCTGATTGCGAGTTGCTCAGCGGGGCTGTGGGTTTCGTCCCGCGTAGCAAAGCTCAGGGCGTTGCTGAGCCGATCGCGCAGCCCCAGCACCCGGTCGGCCCGCTGGGCAGCTGCAAAGACAGACCACCGCCCGACCAGCCCCGCAAGTCCCCCACCCATCAGCCCCGCAGCAACCCCCCCCCCGAGCACCCAGAGCCACCGGTCCCCCCAGCCCTGCCCGAGCCAGCCGAGCCGACCAGCAAGCACTCCAGAAAGCCCAACAGCACTGCCAAGAGCCAGCCCCACGCCACCCCGACGGATGAGCGACCCCAGGAGAACCCGCCTTCGGACCCGCCTGGCGACCTTAATTGTGTTGGGTGCGTGTGCCATCACTCCTCCACTCTACCAACCATTCGCCCCGGGGGGTCGGAGAGATCGAGAACTGCTACCGTATTCCAATGGATATTCACGACACACTCCGCCACCTCGTCGCGGGCGAGCCGCTGAC
>JAJRZG010000194.1 GCA_024275365.1 Planctomycetota bacterium
ATTCATGCCCGACGGGACCACCAAGCCAGCCTGACAAGAGCTGCCCCGCTTCGGACGGAAGGAGACTGAAAAAATGCCCAGAGCACGCATCGGTTCAGCACGCAACAAGCGGCGCAACCGCATCCTCAAACAGGCCAAAGGCTACTACGGCCGCACAAAGAACCACCCCTACCTCGCCCGCAACGCGGTCCGCCGTGCTGGCGTCTTTGCCTTCCGCGACCGTCGCGCACGCAAACGCGATATCCGGGCGCTCTGGATCACCCGTATCACGGCTGCCTGCCGCATGAGAGGTACCCGCTACAGCCAGTTCATCAATGGGCTCAAGATGTCGGGGATTACCCTCAACCGCAAGATGCTCAGCCAGATCGCCATCGAGGACCCGGCCCTTTTCGACAAGTTCGTCGAGATCGCCACCCCCGCCAGCCGGGCGACGCCGGCCAAGGCCTGACGCCCGCCGATCATCGGGCTTGTACAACCGACCCGTTCATGGCACGCTGTCGGAACCCCGGCAGCGTGTTTGCTTTGAAGCAAGGAGCACATCATGGGTGGCGGATGGTGGGTCGAGGTCTACTGGCAAGCCGACAAGGTCTACCTCGTCTCGTGGGTCTTCTGGCTGTTCGTCTCGATCGTGCTCCACGAGCTCGCCCACGGCTTCGCGGCCATCCGCTGCGGCGACCGTACCCCGATCGAACTGGGCCACATGACCCCAAACCCGCTCGTCCATATGGGGCCGGCGAGCCTGATCGCCTTTGCCCTCTTCGGCCTTGCGTGGGGGTCGATGCCGGTCAACCCCTCGCGCTTCAAGGGCGAATATGACGACTTCAAGGTCTCCGGCGCTGGCCCGGCGGTCAACATCGGCCTCGCGCTCGTCTGTGGCCTCTCGAGCGGGCTCTGGATCGCCCTCGCAGGCGGCTGGGTGTTTGAGAGCATGACCGTCCCCGACACGCTCTATGGCAATGTCCAAACCTTCCTGAACCTCGGCTGCACGCTCAATGTGGTGCTGGTGGTGCTCAACCTCCTGCCGATCCCGCCTCTGGATGGCTCGACGATGCTCGCCAACCTCTCCCCCGCCTACAACCGGCTGCTCCGACACGACAACGCCATGGGCATGGGGATGCTGCTCTTCGCCTTGGTCTTCTTCTATGGCGCACAATATCTCTGGGCGATCGGGCACTGGACCAACAGCCTGCTGGTCGATGGTGTCCTCCGCATGCTCGCACCTGGGGCGATGTAATCCGTCCCGTGTAGAAGGATTCCATGCGCACGCATCGACCCAACCCCGGGGCGGGGCCTTTCAGGCCCCATGTCTTTCGCCCCGTTCGGCACATGGTCTCTTTCCTTTCCGCCTCCCAACGCTCATTAACGATCCGCTCTATACTGGCTCGATGCCCAGTCTCACATGCCAGTTCCCACTCGATGAAATGAACAAGTGGGCCGAGTACTATGGCGATCCGGCTGAAGATACTGAAGTCATTGACGCAGGCAAAGCCGCCCGATCCCGGGGCTACTACACACGCGATGAGTTCCTCCTCCTCGGCGATTGGAAAACGCCCCGTGTCCGCGCTCAACGCAAACGCAACAATGAATCCTTCGTCAACGAGGTCACCCGAGTTGCGCTTACGACGCCCAACGAGCGACTGCGGATCGAGATTCTTACACTCCTCCACGGCGTCAACTGGGCCACCGCCAGCGTTCTCCTCCACCTCGCCCATACCGACCCTTACCCGATTTTTGACTACCGCGCCCTCGAATCGCTCGGCCTCCCCAATGTCTCCGAGTGTGATTACCCGCTCTGGACTGACTACACCCAGTGCTGCCGCCAGCTTGCATCACAAGCCAAGATCGATATGCGAACCCTCGACCGAGCACTCTGGGGCTATTCCAAAGCCAACCCGCTCTGATCCGGTCAACAGTTAACAAACAGGATCGGATTCTGCGCCCCCGGCTTGGCATACTCCCGGACAGACTTCCCGACATACCGCCTCCATACTTTGTCGTCGGCTCGCGTGCCGACAAACTCCCAACGACCTGATCTCGGGCCATGGGCTTGGTTGCCATCGCGTTCGAGCACCTGTAGCGTGGTCCCCGCCTCGTGCCATGCGGTGATAGCAAATGCTGCTCGGACAATGCCGCGATATACACCCAGCGCGTACTCGGGGTTGTGTCTGTCCGGGTTGATCTTCCACGCACTCCTTGTCGCGTCATAGATATCCGGCAGCGACAGGTCGGGCCGATAGAGCTTGTTGATCGTGATGAGGATCACCGGATCGCTGATAGCAACAGGCGTCGCAGAGAGTTCGGCCTGCACCTCCGCGACACCCGCCTTTGACCGATCGCGCGAGCCGCCATGGCCTGTCACCTCGTTGGTCAGGTTCTGCACGCCGATCAGGTCGATGGCTGTGGACTCGACCAGGAACGCCTCCTCAGCGGTCAACCCGTGTTTGAGAATCTCGATCCGGGGGCGGAGGCCGAGCTTCTTCAACTCCGCGATCCGCTTGGCTTTGCGGGTCTTTGCGCGATCCTTGAGGTGCGCAAAGCACCGGTTCCCCTTCCCCTTGCCAACATAGAAGGGCTCGCCCGTCCGGGGGTCGAGGTAGAGGTAGACATAGTGCCCCAGCCGCTCGATGACCTTGGGGGTGAACCGCTCGATATTCTGCCAATCACTCATCGGTACCGACTCCTCTTCATCTGCCCGGCTGCCAGTGCGTCGCAAGAGACATAGCCTACCCGTATGCACGCCATCGTCATTGCCAAACAGTCCCGTCCCGTCGCCCCCGGTGTCAGCCTCCGCGAGGATTGGCCCGATCCTGCACCCCCGGCCCCCGGATGGGCGGTCGTCAAAACCCTCTGCTCGGCCTTCAACCACATGGACCTCTGGGTCGGGAGGGGCGTTCCCGGGCTTGAGCTTGCCTACCCCCGCGTCTCCGGCTGTGACGGCTGCGGCATCATCGAGGCGGTCGGGAGTGATGCCGACCACGCCTGGCTCGGCAAGCAGGTCATCTACAACGCCGCCCTGCGGGTCAACCAGCCGCCCGCGAGCAACCCGGGGCCGGATGAGCCGCCGGCCTCGACGCTGGCGCCCGAATACGAACTCATCGGCGAACACCGCTTCGGTGCGCACGCCGCGAAGTTTCTCGTTCCCGTAGACAACCTCGCCTGTGTGGACGGCTGCGATCCGATCGAGGCGGCCGGCTTTGGACTCTGCGCACTGACCGCCTACTCGATGATGGTCACCAAGGGCAACCTCCGCCCGGGCCAATCGGTCCTCATCACCGGCATCGGGGGGGGCGTGGCGACCAGCGCCTTGGCGATCGCCAAACACCTCGGCTGTCCCGTTGCGGTCACGAGTCGGCACCAGTGGAAACTCGATCGGGCGGTCGAACTCGGGGCCGACTGTGCGATTCTTGACGAGGGCAGCGACTGGTCCCGGGCTGTGCGCACCTGGACCGACAAACGCGGCGTCGATATGGCGGTCGATTCGGTCGGCAAGGTTGCGCATCTCTCGTGCATCAAGAGCCTGGCCCGGGGCGGGGCGTATGTCACCCCCGGCTGCACGACCGGCCCCGACGCGACGACCGATCTTGCCCGCATCTTCTGGAACCAACTCCGCCTGCTCGGCTCGACAATGGGCAGTAACGAGGAGTTCCGTGAGGTCGTCTCGCTCTTTCGCGCGGGAGTGCTTAAGCCGGTGATCGACAAGGTATTCACACCCGCCGAGTGTTGTGATGCCTACGAGCGGCTCGAACATGGCGAACAGTTCGGGAAGATCGTGATCGACTGGCGATAGTGTCATTCGGATGCATGTGACCTGCCCAGTCTGTCTTTGGACGCCGACACTGAGCGAGTCTTCGAGCGAAGTGTGGGATGGGATGCGCTGTAAACGCCCTGATACCCGGAGCTTCGCAGAGCCTCAGCTCCGGCGTCCAAAGCACGCAACTCTGCATAGTCTCATGCGAATTGCGCAAGCGACCGCAGAGGCACCACCCGCCAGGCCGACTGGGCTTTGGAGAGATTGAGAATGTCGCGTGGTACATCATCACGCCCGATCGCCTCGACATCGGTCAGCCAGAGCAGGGAGGCGTAGCGGGCGTCGGCTTTCAATTCCCAGAACTCATCGTTCGCCTGGATCTGTGGCTGAAACTGCTCGCGGAGCCTCTCAAGCGGCCAGTGGTCGCCGAGTTGGACGAAGAGCGCGGCTTCGATGACCGCCCGCGCCCGATAGGGGCCGCCGGATTGTTTGAGATAGACCGTCTCGCCCGGGGCTGCCTTTCCAAACGGCGGCTGACAGACGCGGGTCAGCCGAAACTCCAGCCGTTTGAGGCCCATGACGATCAGATCAAGGTAGGGCTTGCGGAGAATCGCAAGGTGGTGGCTGGCGGGGGTGCTTGTGGGGGCGGGGTCGGGCATGGCACGAGCATACCAAACATGCACCGGACTCGTCGGATGCGGGAGATGCGAGCGGGTATTCGGGAAGTTGCGCACCTCCCCCGACCATCGCTTCGCTCGGCCACCCCCTCCACAGGGCGGAGGGGGATCAGGTGGGCGAGACGCCCGCCCCACTGGGCTGGGAGCAGGAATCTTGTGCGCGAGCATCCGATTGTGCTCGCATCCGACGCTTCGCAGAGCCTCAGCGTCGGCGTCCAACTTGTGTCAGCGTTTGTCGAGAGAGTGTCCAGCCTGAATGCGCTCGACGGTTGCGGTCGTGCTCTTGCCCTCGACCATCGACAAACGCACGACCTCGCCGCCACGGCCCAGCACGGTTTGAGCACCGGGGATCTGCTCAATCTCGTATTCGTCGCCCTTGACCAAGACATCAGGACGGACCGCCTCGATCACCTCGGCAGGTGTGGGCTCAGCAAAGATCACGACACGATCGACCGCCCCCAGCCCCGAGAGCACCCGGGCACGGTCGGTCTCGGTATTGACCGGGCGAGTGTCGCCCTTGAGCGCGCGCACCGTCGCGTCGGTGTTGATCGCCACGATCAGCACATCGCCGTGACTCGCTGCCCGATCGAGCAGCGAGACATGCCCGGCGTGGAGCACATCGAAACAGCCGTTGGTGAAGACGATCCGCTTGCCCTCACTCCGCCAGGCACGGACCTCGATGAGGAGCTGGTCGAGCGTGCGGAGCTTGCCATGCTCTGCGGAGGCGTCGGCAAGAAGCTGCAGGTGGATGCGTTCGATGGGGATAGCAGTTGCGCCAAAGGCCTCGACCTCGAGTCCGGCTGCGGCGTTTGCAAACTGCACAGCCTCGGGCCAGTCAAGCCGATTGGCCCGGGCTGCTGCCAAAGCACCGACGAAGATATCGCCTGCGCCGGTGACATCGTACACCTGCCTTGCGCGTGTTGGGATCGCCACGGGATCGACATCGCGCTGGGCAAGCAAGGCACCATGCCGATCGAGCGTAAGCACAACTGCTTCGCAATCGAGGGCTTTGTGCAGTGCGCGAGCAAGCCCGGTGTTGTGTACACAGGCAGCCTCGGTCTCGTCGGTTTCGTGCGTGGTCAGCCCGGTCGCGTGTTCAGCCTCGTTGCGGTTGGGGGTGATGGCCGTGCAGCCGCGGTAGTGGGCGTAATCGGTCAGCTTGGCCGGATCGACAAAGATCGGCACGCCTGCGTCGCGCGCCGCCTCGATGACCGCCTTGCAGAGTTCGGGCGTACAGACACCCTTGGCGTAATCCTCGATGCAGAGCACATCGGCGTCGGCAAGTGCGGCGCGGATCGCTGCGAGGGTCCGCTCGGCAAACTGCCCGGACACCGGCTCGCGGGATTCGTAGTCCACGCGAAACATTTTTTGCGGGTGCCGTTGCTGGGCGAGGCCGATGAGGTTGCGCTTAACGGTGGTCGGGCGGGTGTCGCCATCGGCGTGGAGCCCCCCCACTTCGATGGACTCGTCGCCAAGGTGTTGGCACAAAAAGTCGGCAGCCTCATCCTGCCCGAGCACCCCGAAGGCCGACACGCTCCCGCCGAGTGCTGCCAGCGCGAGGCAGAGGTTGGCGGCCCCGCCGGGGGTTCGTTCGATCTTTCGGACATGAAGCACCGGCACGGGGGCATCGGCACTGAGCCGCTCAGCATCGCCATAGACCATCTCATCGACCATAAAGTCGCCGAGCACGAGGGCGCGGAAGGGCTTCCAGGAGTCGAGGTGGTGGAGGAGGGGGTTCACGGGAGAATGGTAGAGGGGGAGAGGGGGGAGAGCGGAAGTGAGACCCAGGACACAATCTCCACGGATCAGGACACAAAGCCCACGGATTCTGATCCGTGGGCTTGGGAAGCGGGGAGGGGGTTGGTCAGACTGGAGGGGTCGAGGTGATCGCAACCAAGTCATCCGCGAGCGCGTCCCACCCCTCATACAACACAACCTCAAGCGTCGGCACAACTACAGGGCACGGCCACTCGATCGCCCGATCTTTGAGCTTTGTCCAGTCCTTACTCGTCACCACGATTGCCGAGATTCGCCCCGAAGTCTCCGACGCAGCACGGCAGATTCGCTCAACCGTTGCGTTACTGAACGGGTCGTGGTCAGGCAGCACGACCGACTCGATCACAGCCGCACGCGCCCGCTCAAGCCCGGCAAAGAAACCCGCCGGCTGACCAATCGCACACGCTGCCACCACGCGCTTGGATGCCAGATACGCCACTGGCTCTGCCGACTCGCTGCCTTGATGCACGACCGAAAGCCCGGCCCACTCGTGCGCCGAGACCGCACATCCGCTCAGCCCCGCCTCGACCGCAGCACGAGCCGCGAGTGACCGCACGGCATCAGGACTCACCAACTCCGCGTGCGTGATCGCCACATGCGTCGCCCGGGCAAGGTTCACAGCCTTCTCGCGCAGCCGACCCGCAGGAAAGACCGCACCCGCGAACGGGTCCTGCGTCGCATCGAGGAGCACCAGATCGAGCTGGCGGGCGATGCGGCGGTGCTGGAAGCCGTCATCGAGGACGATGCAATCGACCGCCTCACCTCGTGTCGTGTTGAACAAATCGAAAAGCCCCTCGACCCGCTTGGGCTCCGCAACGATCGGGAGGTCGTCAAATCGTGCCTTGTATTGCTCGGCTTCATCAGAAAGCCCCGACCGCTTCGCGCGATACCCCCGCATGGCGATCGCCGGGTCGTGCCCATGCTCGCGGAGCAACTTCACAATCCGCTCGACCATCGGCGTCTTGCCTGTCCCCCCCATCGAGAGATTGCCGACACTGATGACGGGTCGATCGAAGGTCACACCCCCCCGCCCCGAATCAAACCGCCGGTTCCGATACTCGACAACACACGAATACCCAGAGCTCAACACCCGCCCGGGCACGCCCGGCACGAACACCTTCTCAGGTGTCGCTCTGGCCCTTTCTCTGCGTGTGTGGTGGCTGGTCATGATCTGTGATGGGGTCTGTGATGAGGTCTGTTGCTGGGTCTGTCGCGTTCTTCGGGGCTGCTTCGGCGAGGGCCTTAGCGAGTTGCTCATGCAGAGCGCCTGCTCCGCGTCTGAGGCGTCGGCGTTGGAGGCGGGCGAGCCTGACATTATTCAATGCATCGAGGCCGCCGAGGAACAGGACCATCGTGAGCATCATGATCGCCCCGGTCCAGGCAGCTGTAAACCGCACGGGATCATCTGGCCGAACGAAGGAAAAAGCATACGCCAGAACAAGCGAAGTCACCAGCATCACGCCCCCCCCAGCCGTTCTGATCCGCCGTCGGCTGAGCGGAACACCCTCAGCCGCGTGCATCGCGATGAGGTGTGCTGTCACCACCAGCACGCACAGCGCAACGACAGGCAGCACGACGACAGGAGGCAGAACGCCCTGAGGTGTCACTGGCCAGCCCGGGCTTGCATGATCGCTCCATCATCCTCACCAGCACACACACCAAGCCGCGTCAACAGCGGGATGAGCCGCAGCATCGGCAGGCCCACGATGGTCGTCGCGTCTCCCTCATATGAGATCGGCCACCCCGCATCGAGCCGTTCGTGCAGGTTGTACGCCCCGGCCTTGCCCCGCCAGTTGCCGGAGTTGACATACGCGTTGATCTCTCGACCGGGGATATCGCCGACGGTCACTGTCGCCGAATCCACGAACATATGACGATCGCCCTTGCGCGGGTCGATGATCGCAACCCCGGTATGGACCTCGTGCGTGCTGTTGGCGAGCACTTCGATGATCTCGCGTGCATGGTCGGCATCCCGGGGCTGCCCGATCAATGCATCACCCTGCACCACCAGCGTGTCAGCGCCCAAGACAAACCAGTGCTCATCTGGATCACACGCGGGCAGGCTCTCGATCCCCGCTGAGGCCTTGAGGAACGCCAACGACGCGACCCACTGCTGAGGCGTGACCTCACCGGGCACCAGCACACCATCGTCGATCGCAGGGTCGGCGCACTCGAACGCGATACCCGCCTGCCTGAGCAGCAGTTTGCGTCGGGGAGATGTGCTGGCAAGAAAGAGTCGTGGCATGGGCGTCTCGTGGGGGTGCGCTCAGTGTACCGCCAGCCGACCCGGAGCACGCTACCCCAGCCCCGACCCGCATACCCTTACTTCACTATGCGTGCGCACCTTGTGCAACTCGATATCGCCTGGGAACAGCCGAAAGCCAACTTTCTGCGTGTGGAGACCCTGCTTTCGACGACCGATATCCAACCGGACGACCTGGTCCTCTTGCCCGAGATGTTCGCAACCGGCTTTAGCCTCAATACCGAAGTGACGGCCGATATGCAGGGGGAGACGCAGGAGTTTCTGCGCAACCTCGCGCGCACGCACGGGTGCTTTGTGCAGGGTGGACGCACGGTGCGCACGCCGGGAGCTGCCAAAGCCTCGAACCTGATGACCGTTGCCAACCCCGCCGGCGAGATCGTCTGTGAGTATGCCAAGATCCACCCCTTCAGTTTCGGGCTCGAACCCGAGCACTTTGTCGGCGGCGAGCGCGTCGAGGCGTGGACATGGCGGGCACAGAGCATTGACTGTGCCGTCTGCCCGGCGGTCTGCTACGACCTGCGATTCCCTGAGCTGTTCCGGATCGGTGCGAGCCGGGGTGCGGAGGTATTTGCCCTCGGCGCGTGCTGGCCGGCAGCGAGGCAAACAACCTGGCGGGCACTGACCCTCGCCCGAGCCCTCGAAAATCAAGCGTGTGTTCTTGCGGTCAACAGGACAGGAAACGACCCGCACCTGGACTATACAGGTGGCACGATCGCGGTCGGACCGAAGGGAGAGGTGCTCGGCGAACTCGATGATGCAGAAGGCGTGCTCAGTATCGAGCTGGATATCTGCGCCCTCCGAAGCTGGCGAGAGCACTTCCCGGCACTCAAAGACCTTCGGCTGCGTGAGATCCGGTGATTGAACACCGCATCGTGGGACCGGCTTCATGACCCCGTAGGACCGGCTTCCAGCAGGTGCGGAGATATCCACACTGGGTGCCATGCCTTCGCGCCAGCGTAGGCATGATGAATCGACCCGCATGGCCACACTGGCGCGAGGCCATGGCACCCATTGACAGTCCTCGGACAAACAGACCCCGCACCAGCTGGAAGCCGGTCCCACGGGTTATGGCACCCGGCGATATCAGCCATCCTCACACTCAGACACCACCGCCGCCGCCACATGGTCCGGCGGCAGCTCGGCAAAGTCCATCACCTCGGGCTGGTGCGCGTCGTGCTTGAGAAAGTGCTGTACCACAAGCAAGAGCGATGCCCCCAGCACCGCGATCGTCCCCGCGATCCACTGCCAGAGGGTCAACTGCTCGCCAAAGATCATCAGCGACGCGATACTCACAAAGAACGGCTGGAGCTGGATCACCCCCGACGAGACCGCGACCCCCAGCTTGGCGATCGCGTAGTAATACGCCACATGTCCAAGCGCGATCCCGACCAGCGAACTGAGCAGCAGCATCCCGAACTGATCGAGCAGGAAGGGGATCGGCGTGATCCTCCCCGCTTCGCCGAGGGGTTGGCCTATGAGGTCGAACGCAGCAAGCCCGTAGCGTTCGCCAAAGGCCACCATCAGTGCGACCATCCCGATCGCGGTGTAGAGGCTAATGATGGCAAATGATTGGATCGCGTTGATGCCGTGCATCCAGTGGCGGACCGCCAGGGCGTAGGCGGCAAACCCCGCTCCGGCTGCCATCGCCAGGATCACCCCAAAGAGTGTCGAGCCTGTCGGGAGCCCCTCTTTGCCGAGCAGCATCGTCCCGATTGTCCCGACGATCACAAGGAATATGCCACCGAGAAAAACGGGTGAGCGGATCACCCTGCGCTCGGCCGTAAAGAAGACCGCAGCCCCGAGCACCGCAAAGACAATATTGGACCGCAGCCCAAACGAGAGCAGCCCCGGGTCGATCTTGTAATGTGCCCAACAGAACACGACCTGGGCGTGACAGTTGATAACGCTCGGCCAAAAGGCAGCCCGCCAGAT
This sequence comes from Planctomycetota bacterium, assembly GCA_024275365.1. GTDB lineage: Bacteria > Planctomycetota > Phycisphaerae > Phycisphaerales > UBA1924 > PNC22. The sequence goes on from JAJRZG010000194.1 coordinate 10,397, forward strand.
GCCCCGGGGCAACGACCGCCGACTAAGCCCCCAGACAACGACCGGCGACCAAAAG
>JAJRZG010000195.1 GCA_024275365.1 Planctomycetota bacterium
TATGACGATGCGGTGATCGCCTCGAAACTCCTCGGCCTCACCCTCACCGAGCGGACCTCGGGCCAGCCCATGGCCGGGGCCCCCCACCACCAACTCGACAAGTACCTCCGCAAGGCGATCGAGGCCGGGCTACGGGTCGCGGTCGCCGATCAGATCCAGGACCCCAAAGAGGCCAAGGGCGTTGTCGACCGGGCCGTCACCCAGGTCGTCACCAGCGGCACACTCGTCGATGACGGCCTGCTCGATGGGGCAGCGGCCAATCGGCTGGGGGCTGTCGCCTTCGTCGAGACCGACCGGGGGCTGCAGGCGGGACTGGCGATCGTCGAGGCCTCGACGGGGTCGTTTGTCATCCTCGACTGCCCGCCCGAGCAGGCGGGCGATGCGCTGGCCCAGCGGGGTGTCCGTGAGCTGCTCTACGCCGAGGTCCACGCCAGCGAGCCGCCGGCTCGCGTGCGGCTGGCGCTCGACACCCTCGGCATCCCCGGCACCCCCCGCCCCGCGTGGCAGTTTCGACACGACGAGGCCCTCGAAGCAATCCGCAGCCTCTACAGCGTCTCGACCCTCGACGGCTTCGGCTTGGCCGATGACGACCCGGCCCTCCCGGCTGTCGGGGCGGTGCTGTGGTATCTCAAGGAAACGCAGACGCCATGCGCCGACCTCGCAGCCTCAGCACACACACCTTCGACCCAGGGGAGCGGGCGTTCCAGCCCGCAGCACCACCCACACCTTGCCGCCACCCTCGCCCATCTCCAGCCGCCACGCCGCGAGCGAGACACCGGCCGATGTGTGATCGACGCGATCAGCCTGCGGGCGCTCGAAGTCGAGCGCACCATCCGCCCCACCGGCACCGGCGAACTCGACAGCTCGCTGCTGGGAATCTTTCTTCGGGCGCGCACAGGAGCGGGCAACTGCCGTACCGCGATGGGTCGGCGGCTGCTGCGGGACTGGCTCTGCGCACCCCTTTGTGAAATCGAGCCGATCACCGGCAGGCAGCGATGTGTCGGGGCGTTGGTCGAGGACCGCCGATCGGCTGCCGAACTGGGCGAGGCGCTCGACAGCGTGCAGGATGTCGCCCGTATCACCGGACGGATCGCCCTTGCACGGGCAACACCCCGAGACCTGGTCGCGCTTGGCAAGTCGCTCGACGCTCTTGATCGAGTGCATGAGGTGGTCTCGCCCGCCGAGTCGTTTGGCGCATACGCCACAAGACTTGATCGCGTGCGAGAGTCGCTCGCCCCGCTGGCAGCCGACATCATCGCGCAGTGCGTGGACACCCCGCCAGCCCACATGCGCGAGGGGGGACTCTTTCGGGATGGCATCGACGCGGAACTCGACGAGGCACGGGGCCTCCAACGCGACGCGGGCGAATGGCTCGCGGCCTATCAGACTCGGCTTGCTGACGAGATCGGGCTGCCCGGGTGCAAGGTCGGGTACAACTCCGTCTTCGGCTATTACATCGAGCTGACCAAAGTGCAGGTGCGCGACTTTGCCGAGCAGATTGACCGTGCCGCACTGACCCGCAAACAAACCCTCCGCAACGCTGAAAGATATATCACGCCGGAACTTAAGGAGTTTGAGGACAAGGTGACGACCGCAGAGGCAAGGGCGGTCGCCCGCGAGCAGGCCCTTTTCCGCCAACTCTGCGAGGCCACAGCCGAGCGACTCTCGGCGATTGCGACCTTTGCCGAGACGATCGCCACACTCGATGCTCTGCTTGCCTTTGCCGACAAGGCCACCCACCGGGGTTGGCAACAACCCGAGATCGTCGAGGAGAAGACGCTCACCATCCACGATGGCCGCCACCCGGTGCTCGATGAGTTGCTCGGGTCGGACTTTGTGCCCAACGATGTCGAGCTCGGTGCGCACGCCGGGGGCGATGGTGCCGACCGCCCGGCCCTTGCCCTCCTCACCGGCCCCAACATGGCCGGCAAGAGCACTTATATCCGGCAGATTGCGCTTCTGACATTGCTCGCCCACACCGGGAGCCATATCCCCGCCACCCGCGCCACCATCGGCCTCTGCGATCGCATCTTTACCCGTGTCGGGGCTGACGACGCCCTCCACCGGGGCCAATCCACTTTCATGGTCGAGATGACCGAGACGGCCAACATCCTCAACCACGCGACCAGCCGCTCGCTCGTCATCCTCGATGAGATCGGCCGGGGTACCAGCACCCTCGACGGCCTGAGCCTCGCGTGGGCGATCACCGAATGGCTCGCCAGCGACCGCAGCCCCCGCACGCTCTTTGCCACGCACTATCACGAGCTGACCGAGCTCCAGGAGCAACTCCCCGGCCGCGTCGCCAATCTGCAAGTCGGCGTCCGCGAATGGACCACCCCCGACGGCCATCAGGAGATCGTCTTCCTTCACCGTATCGGGCCGGGGCGTGCTGACCAGTCCTATGGCCTGCATGTCGCCAAGCTCGCGGGGGTGCCACAGGATGTCCTCGACCGGGCAAGCCAAGTGCTCGGCTCGCTCAGTGTGCAACGAGAAGGCGAGCAGGCCCCCCCCCCCCGCCACCCGCCACCCGCAGCCCCAAACCCTCAGCCGCCCAGATGTCGCTCTTTACCGAGTATCTCGAACACCCCGCTGTTGCCCAACTCCGCGAACTCAAGCTCGACGCGATGACGCCGATGCAGGCCTTCGACGCGCTGCGAGAGTTGCTCGATATGCTTGGTGAATGAGAGAAAGCACCCGGGCGCCGACGCTGAGCTTGCGAAGCGTCGGATCGGGCGTGCGGGTGTTTCCATGAATCCGATACTTCGCAGAGCCTCAGCATCGGCGTCCATCAAAGACAAAGAGACAACTTGCATTCGTCTGCCCCTCCCTGTACGCTGCCTTCGTTGAAACGAAGAGGCTTTGTTAGCAGGCCGCTCAAGAACTGCTCCAGACCCATCCTCGCCTCTCGTGAACCACTATGTTCGGGCTCTAAAACCAGGGCTTGGCCATCGAAAGCATCCAACATATGATGAGTGTACTTTGCCTCAGATGAGTTGCTTAGCGGCCTGTTAGGAAACAGACACATGGACAAAATCTGTGGTATTTGTCAAGAAGATTGCAGCGATCGACCCCGCGTCAAGGATGCGAAAGGGCGGTACTACTGTAAATCGTGCGCAATGGCCAAAGCCAGTGAGCCGACCGCACCGCCCGGGTCAACTTTAACGACCGAGGATGATGCCGAACCCTACGACCTCGACGATGCCGACCCGGGTGCCGCGCTGTTGCCGATCGAGATGCTCGACCACGCAGACCAACCCGGCCCCTGCCCGGTCTGCATGCATTCGATGCCGCGAGGGGCCAAAGTCTGCGTTGCCTGCGGCTACCAAATCGACAAGGGCATCCAAACCTCCACCAATGTCGAGAGGAACAAAGGCGGTCGCGGCTATCCCTGCGAGCACTGCGGCTACGACCTCACCGGCCTGCGAAGCACGGTCTGCCCGGAGTGTGGTAAGCCGAACAACTTCTCTCGAACACACCGACTCAACGCCGGGCTCAAATCGCAGATGCTTCAGGACGAGTACCGAAAGCCGGCCGTCTGGTTTGCTGTGGGGTTCGTGGTGGTGGGCATCGTGCTGGCGATCAAGGGCGAGCCGCTGGGGTTTGTGGTCTATGCGATACTGCTCGCGTTCCAGTTGCCTCTCATGCTCATCGGGCTCTGGTTCTGCCAAAAAACCTTTCTCGGCGATATCGGCACGCCGCTGCTCAACCTTGTCCGCCTGGCCGGGGCGTTGGCGCTGGGGAATGCCGTCGATACGATTATCCCGTTTGGTTTTTTCTTCTTGACACCGGGGTTGATCGTCTTCTGGGCCGTGCTGATGGACCTTTTCGAGATCGATCTTCAGGACGCGATCATCACCGGGATCATCATGGGCATCATCAAAATCTCCGGCGCATTGGGTGTCGCCTACATCCTGATCGGCGTGCTCGGCTGGTCGATGCCGTAAAGGCCACTCGTCGGCCGTTGCGTGGTGGGATCGATCAAGTTGGCAATACGGCTCAACCCTGCAACGCCGTCATCACCGTCCCCGCTTCGCCCCACGCCAACCGCGCAGCCGCCTCGCGCTGCACGCCCGTGACAAACTCACCGATCGCCATCGCGCCGAGGTCTTTCTGCACGCCTCGCGCCCGCACGCTCACCTTCTCGCTCTCGGCATCTCGCGGCCCGACGACGGCCATGTAGGGCACCTTCTCGGCTGCTGCCCGCTTGATTTTGGCTTGCACCCGCTCATTGCCCTCGTCCATGCTGGCGCGCACGCCCGCCGCCTTCAGTTCGCGCACCACGCGCTGGGCATACTCGTTGCTATTCTCGCTGATCGGCAGCACACGGACTTGTTCGGGCGAAAGCCAGGTCGGAAATGCCCCGGCAAAGTGCTCGATCAGACACCCGATGAACCGCTCCATGCTGCCAAAGGGAGCGCGGTGGATCATCACCGGGCGGTGGGGTGTGTTGTCGGGGCCGATATAACTTAGATCAAACCGCTCGGGCAAGTTATAATCAACCTGCACGGTGCCAAGTTGCCACTCTCGCCCGATGACATCCTTGATAATAAAGTCGATCTTGGGGCCATAGAACGCCGCCTCGCCCGGCTCCTCGGTGAAGGGCACACCGAGGCTGCTCGCCGCCTGTCGGCACGCCTCTTCGGCCTTGTCCCAGTTGGCGGGGTCGCCGGTGTATTTCGCCGAATCGGTATCACGCAGGCCGATGCGGACGCGATAGTCACTCATCCCCAGCGTGCCGAAGATAATCTTGACAAGCGCGAGGCAGCCGAGCAGTTCTTCCTGCACCTGGTCGGGCGTGCAGAAGAGGTGGGCGTCGTCTTGTGTGAACCCCCGCACGCGGGTCATGCCGTTGATCTCGCCGGATTGTTCCCAGCGGTAGACCGTACCAAACTCGGCCAGCCGCACCGGCATATCGCGGTAGCTGTGCGGCTGGCTGTCGAATAACTTAATATGGTGGGGGCAGTTCATCGGCTTGAGCAGATAGCCGTCGATCTCGCCTTCGGTCAGGCGGTTGGCGAGTTAGCTGCAACTGCACCCTTCTTCTGCGAGCATGTCGATCTGCTCGCGCTTGATAATCGGCGGGTATTGGCTGTCGGCATAATAGGGGAAGTGGCCGCTGGTCTTATACAATTCGAGCTTGCCGATGTGGGGCGTAAAGACCTCGAAATAGCCTTGTTTTGTGAGTTCTTCGCTGATGAAGTTCTGGAGTTCTTTGCGGACGATCGAGCCGCGGGGTGTCCAGAGGATGAGCCCCTGCCCGACCGCCTCGTCGATATGAAAGAGCTTGAGCTTGCGTCCGAGCACGCGGTGATCGCGGGCCTTGGCCTGTTCGAGCTGGTCGAGATATTTGTTGAGGTCTTTGGGTTTGAAGAAGGCGGTGCCATAGACGCGGGTGAGCCGATCGGAGGTCTCATCGCCGTGCCAATAGCTCGAGGCAAGGGACATGACCTTGAACGCCCCGATCCGCCCGGTGCTGGGGACATGGGGGCCGCGGCAGAGGTCTTCCCA
>JAJRZG010000196.1 GCA_024275365.1 Planctomycetota bacterium
ACAACGCTCGTGCTTGGGCTCGAACGCCGGGGTGAACCCCGGGAAGTCGAGGTGGTAACGGTCGCCCAACCAGTCCCAGGCTGGACCCTTGAGCGGATCGCTGAGCCCAGCGATGGGCAGCGGGCGGTGTACGAGAGTTGGCTCGGACAGCCATGGCCACGGGCGGAGTATGCGGGCCTGCCCGCAGAGGACCCGCCGGTGCCTGATGATCCCTGAGTGAGGCGAGCACGATCGTGTATGCTGCCTGACCACTCGACCCCGGGGGCATCCCGGATCAGGAGTTGACAATCCAGAATCTGCCAGCCCGGGATGATGCCGGGCAGCGTGACACACCGGAGTTTGCTTGATGTCGAAAACGCCCCACCGCGAGACGCCCGATCCGACGCTGAAGAAGATGCCCCCGGGTGTGCCGTTTATCATCGGAAACGAGGTCGCTGAGCGATTCAGTTTCTACGGGATGAAGGGCATCCTGGTCGTCTTCATGACCCAGCACCTGCTCAACGCCTCCGGCGAAGCGGCCTACATGAATGAGGCCGAGGCGAAGAAGTATTACCACCTTTTCACCGCGGCTGCCTACTTCTTCCCGCTGCTCGGTGCGCTTCTTGCCGATGTCTTTCTGGGCAAATACAAGACGATTCTGTTTATCAGTCTGATGTATTGCCTCGGGCATGGCATGTTGGCGCTCATGGACCTTGGGCCGCACTTTGGGCTCTGGGATATGAAGCCCTTCCTGTTTGCGGGTTTGATCCTCATTGCGATCGGTGCGGGGGGAATCAAGCCATGCGTGAGCGCCCATGTCGGCGACCAGTTCGGCACAGGCAACAAACACCTGCTCACGCAGGTCTTCAACTGGTTCTATTTTTCGATCAATCTCGGCGCAACCGCGAGCATGATGCTGACCCCGGTGCTGCTTGAGAAGGTCGGCCCGTGGGCGGCGTTCGGGTTGCCGGGCATTTTGATGGCGATCGCCACCTTTGTCTTCTGGCTCGGTCGGCACAAGTTCATCCATGTTCCGCCCTCGGGCAAGGCCTTTTTCACGGAGACATTCAGTAAGGATGGGATCCGGGCGGTCCTGGCGCTCTCACCACTTTTCCTGATCTTTGTCCCTGTTTTCTGGGCGATGTTTGACCAGACCGGCTCGGCGTGGGTGCTGCAACTCAACAAGATGGACCGGGAGTTTTTAGGGTTCATCTGGCTCCAGTCGCAGGTGCAGACGGTCAACCCGATCCTGATTCTGACGCTGATCCCGACCTTTACCTATCTGGTCTATCCGTTTGTGGGCAAGTTCATCGCGCCGACGCCGCTCCGAAAAATCGGGGTCGGGCTCTTCCTGACCGCTGGGGCGTTTGTGATTTCTGCGATTCTGGAGCAGGTGATCATCGACCGCTCGCCCGAGGTTGCCGCGTCGCTCTGGGCTGCGCTCAATGCTGCTGGCATCGAGGGCTCGGGCACACTTGATGCCGCCCTTGTTTCTGCACGCGGGGCGGGGTGGACACAGGCGCAGCTCCATCCCTTCCTTGATCCCATGCCGAATATCGGGTGGCAGTTCCTGGCGTACTTCATCATCACATCAGCCGAGATTCTGGTCTCGATCGTCTGTCTTGAGTTCGCCTATACACAGGCACCGCCGAAGATGAAGTCGTTCCTGATGGGCATCTTCTTCCTCGGTGTCTCGCTGGGCAACCTTGCAACCGCACTGGTCAACTGGATCATCCAGATCCTCCAGAAAGATGGAGGCACCTCTGCTCTTGACGGTGCGGCCTATTACTGGTTCTTTGCGAGCGTGATGTTTGCGACCGCGGTTGTGTATATCTTCTACGCGAAGTTCCTTTATCGGGGCAGGACCTATATCCAAGGCGAAACGCCGGAACTTGCCGCAGCGGAGGCGCAGGCGGAAGGGGCGGATGCGCACTAACAGGGCAGGCTCTTTTCCTTGTGCCCGAGTGGTTTGCGAGCTGCGCTGGTTCCTGCGAAAGGGCGCCAACGCTGAGGCTCTGCGCAGCGTCGGATGATCGGGGGTCTGCGTGCGCACTTGATCCGACGCTTCGCACGCTCAGCGTCGGCGTCCATGGTTTCCGCAGCAATGCGACGATGCACCGGTCACGACAGCCTGCATGGCCCTGCCCCAACCACTGCTCGCACCTGCTCGATGGTGCAGATGATGTCGGTGCGGGCGTGAGAAGCCGGGGGGAGTATGCGTGTGAGACTCGCAACAGTGGCAGGCGCAGCGAGCACAATCGCGCAGCCGCCGAAGCCACCGCCGGTCATGCGGGTACCAAACACACCCTCACAGGCTGTCGCGAGTTCGACGATCGTGTCGAGTTCAGAGCATGACACGCGGTAGTCGTCGCGGAGGGAGGCGTGCGAGTCGAGCATGAGTCGGCCGAGAGTGGGCAGGTCGCCGGTACGGAGAGCCTCGGCAGCCGCGAGGGTGCGGGTGTTCTCGCTGACGACATGCCGCACGCAGCGGGATTGCTCGACATCGAGTTGCGACCAGTCCACCGCGTCGAGGGTGTCGAGCTGCCGCAGGGATGAGATGCCGAGGGCGCGGGCCGCCTGCTCGCAGGTCACCCGCCGCGCGGCGTATTCGCTTGCTGCCAGTTCGTGATGCACGCCGGAATTGATGACGAGCAGCACGGCGTCGTCCTCTCGCGGCATGGGGACGGGGGTCAGCGTGTTGTCGCGGCAATCAATGAGCAAGGCGTGATCGGCAACGCCGCAGGAGGAGGCGAGTTGGTCCATCAGGCCGCAGGGGACGCCAGCCCAGTTATGCTCGGCGCGTTGGCAATCGAGGGCACGAGTGAGGGTGTTTTTGTCGATGGGCGCAGGCACAAGAGGACACGAGGCATGGAGGGAATGGAGCCCTCTCCCCAACCCTCTCCCACGAGGCGCGGGAGAGGGAGCCGGAGGAGGAGTTGAAGGAGGAGGAGGAGAGAAGGAGGAGGAGGAAGAAGAAGAAGAAGAAGAAGGAGGAGTAAGAAGATCGCAACCAACTGCTTGTTCGAGCAGCACCGCCGCGGCAGTCTCGATCGCGGCTGAGCTGGAGAGGCCGCCGCCGATGGGGATGTTGGTGGTGGCGAGCATGTCGAGCTCGGGGATCGCAGAGAGACCCAGCCCCTCGGCGTGCTCGACGATCGAGCCGACGAGATAGCGTGCCCAGTTTGGCAGTGATTCCCGGCCACCGAGTGAAACCTCGATCGTCTCATCGATGTCGTGTGCGCACACCCGCGACCGTTCACCCGCGGCTGGCGCAGCGACGCACACACACCACCGATCAATCGCCATCGGCAGCACGAAGCCTTGGTTGTAATCGGTGTGCTCGCCGATCAGGTTGACCCGCCCGGGAGCCGAAGCCGCCCAGACGGGCGCTCTCCCAAACCGCTCGGCAAAGCCGCGTGAGGCGTGCGCGACCACATGGTCGAGGTCACTCACACGCCGACTCCTGTCCCCCCCGCCCCTGCCTGGATTGCCGAGGAAAGCGTGCTCCCAAGGCCAATCAGCAGGGCAAGCCCGAAGTGTGCCCCTGCCACTACCGCAGCATCGCGCGGCGCTAGCCGAAAGGCGACAACCAGACCGCCAAAGTATGCTGCGGCTGCCAAGACCGTCTCTTCGATGTGTGTGGGCGTGAGTGGAATATCGAGGCTGAAGACGACAAGGAAGAGCGAGACGATCAGCAGCATCCGGGCGGCTGCGCCCTCGAAGCTGCCGACTGCCTTGCCCAGAAGCACCGCAGTCATGACGATCGCCCCGACGCCGGTCGCGGTGTGGAGCAGCGCCCAATAGATCGTCCTGAGCACGAACGCCCAGATGGTGTTGTCGGCGTAGACACCCGAGAAGATCGCGGCAGTCAGCGTGATGATCGCGCCAAGCGCAGCAGGGAATCGCCACGAAGCTGCACCAGAAATTGGTTCACCCTTTGTGGTTGCCTCTGCTGCAACCTGTGCGGTGGGAATCTCGGCGGGAGTGTCTGACCCGCCAACCGGGATCCCCTTGACCACCCGCTCGAGTTCGGGGTCGGTATCAAAGTCGGTCCCGGGCTCGAAGTCGTCGAGCAAACTCGGCGAATCAATCTCAGCCTCGCCCGGAACAGTGGCCCCTGGCTTTGTCTTGTGGGGCTCGACCGGTTCGAGCGGGATCGGCTCGGTCGGGTCGCTGTTGTCTTTGGTGTCAGGGGTGTCAGGGGTGTCAGACATGGATGTTCTCACTGGGGGGCGCTCAGTCGATGGTGCGCAGCGTACTTGCCACCATATGTGCGAGGGATTGCGCGCATGATATGCACACCCGTTGTTCGGGTTTTTGGGGGTGGGCGTTCATGCAGCTGATGGTGGCGGGCGGGCGAGACGCCCGCCCCACTGGTGTAAGGAGAGAGGGCCTCAGACCTCGAGGATCTCATCGACCTTGGCCTTGATCGCCTCGTCGATCTTGCCCTCATACTTTTTGAGAAGGTCTTGGATTTCCGTCTTCAACTGCTTGATGTCGTCTTCGGAGTGGTGCGTGCCATCCTGTTTGGCGAGGGTGTCGGCGTGCTTGTTGGCATCGCGGCGGACATTCCGCAAGCTCACCTTCTGCTCTTCGCCATCCTTGCGGGCCTGGTTGGCAAGCTGCTGACGCCGATCGCGGGTCAGCGTG
>JAJRZG010000197.1 GCA_024275365.1 Planctomycetota bacterium
CGTGCAGCAACAGCCGTCGTGGATCACCCGCGTCGCGTTTGGTGTGGCGGTGCTGGTCTTTACGGGGGTCATCCTGCTCCTGGTGGTGCCGGCACTCATCATCGCAGCAATGGTCTTCTTTGTGCTGGCGATGATCCTTCGTGCATGGCGGTGGATGCGGTCGCTGTTCGGGTTTGGGCGGTCGGGGCGAAGGCATGTGCGGGTGATTACCCGGCAGTGAGAGTTGCCTTGCAAACAACTCGTGATCGCAAACAGGAAAAGCGGGAACCTCTGAACAACGCTGAGCACGCGAGTTCATCACCGCTTCAGGCTGCACCAAAGCAGGCTGGAAAGCCCGCCCTCCAAATTTCTCCAGAGATTCCGGCGGAGTTGGCCTCTCGACCGCCTGGAGGCCTTTCGATCGTGTATTGCACTGGCACGATGCCCTCGCCTCTACCCACACAATAAAAGATCGTGAGTTTTTTTACTTCCCGTCTTTGTTGCGGAATCCGTCTGCGCCAAATCCCACCGAAGGTCTTGACTCGGCGGGGAACTTTCAGGAGACTCGGGGGCACACCGAGTCTTCCAGGTTTGGCACGAGCAACGCGGAGGAGCACAGCATGACACAACTCGCAACGGACAAGTTCGATCGAGAGGCATTTCTCGAGCGGCTCGAAAGCGTTGATCGTCTGCCCGGGCCTGTCGATCGACAGGAGATGATCCGCCGCGTGCTTGAGCACGGCTCGAAGCGGGTGGATGTCACAACGATCCAAAGGCTGGCGGGGTTGCACTCGTCGTCGAGATCAGCCCCCGCGCTGGCTTCGCCCTGGCCCAAGCCGGAGGGGTGGCACGGCTCGGCGTTTGTCGATCCGCCGTCTGGGCTTGAGAACCGCCCGCCACACACCACGCGAAGTCGCAAAGCGTTTAATGGCAAAGAGATCCACCCTTGCACGAACGATGTGCTCCGCCGACTGGTCGATCGCACCACCTTCGGCTTCTCGTGGGAGGAGTTGGACTACGCCTACACCAACGGGTACGAGGCATACCTCGAGTGGCAGCTCGACTACGAAGCGATCGACGACAGCGAGCTCGACGCGAGGTTGACCGAGTTTGTCACGCTGACCGAATCACCCGGCCAACTGATGACCCGTGCGTGGGTAAACGATGACTATTCGATGATCTGGGAGCTGTTGTCTGCCACGATTCTCCGACAGGCAACAAGCAAACGACAACTCTACGAACGGGTTGTCGAGTTCTTGAGCGATCACCTTAATATCTACCTGTTCAAGGATGGTACCGAGTTTTTCAAGGTCGTCGATGACCGCGAGGTGATCCGCAAGCACGCCTTCGGAAAGTTTTCAGACCTGCTCATGGCATCCGCCAAAAGCCCGGCGATGATCACCTACCTCGACGGCGCGTTCAACTTTGCGTGGGCACCAAACCAGAACTACGCCCGCGAAATCCAAGAGCTGCACACCGTCGGCGTCGACAACTTCACGCAACAAGATATGCTCGAAGTTGCCCGCTGCTTTACCGGATGGACGATCGACTACAACTTTGCAAGCCCCACGCTCGGCGAGTTTGTCTTCGAGCCCTATTGGCACGATGACGAGGCAAAGTTCGTGCATGGCGAACAGATCAACCCCGGCGGCGGCGTCACCGACGGCGAGCGGGTGGTCGAGATTCTCTGTCACGGCATCCACGCAGCACCGCACACAGCCCGCTTCCTTGGCCGAAAGATGGCGGTGCGATTCTGGGGCGAAGACCCACCCGAAGCGCTCGTCGACGAACTCGCCCAGACCTATCTCGACACCTAAGGTGAGATCAAGGCGATGCTGCGAGTCGTGCTCAGCGAGCGATGGCTCCGCTGCGCCAAACCCCGGCTCAAGCGGCCGACGCACCTTGCGCTCTCGATGATCCGGGCGATCCCAAGCCATATGTTCGGCTATTGGTCCACGCTTTATCTGATGGACCTGATGGGCCAGGTGCCGTATTTCTGGGCACCACCCAACGGCTATCCCGAATCGGCATCCTACTGGGCCGGGCACATCCTGCCCCGCTGGCGGTACGGGTTCTCGATGCTCCAGGAACAAACCGAAGTCTGGTTCGACTACTCGCCCTTCCTCAAGGACCCCCCCGAGGAGGTCGTCGAGGCGATCGACATCTATCTCTTTGGCGGGTATATGCGAGCGACCGAACGCAACGAGTTGCTCGAATATCTCGGTGAACCACCGATCGATTCCACACTCATCATCGAGGCCATCGGTCTGGCGATTGCCAGCCCGGCGTTCCAACAGTACTAACCCGCCCGCACCGGAGGATCACCAATAATGAAGAACGGCAAGCCAGGCGGATGCAACGAGTATCACGACCTTTCCAGACGAAACTTTCTGGGTGTCAGCGGCGCAGCCCTGGCTGCGAGTGCGACGATACCCGCGTGGCTACCACGCATCGCCTATGCACGCGAGGGTGGGCCACCCCGCGATGTGCTGGTCTCGATCTTTTTACGGGGCGGGGCTGATGGGTTGTCGTTGTGTGTGCCCCACGGCGATCCCGAGTATTACACCGCGCGACCGCTGCTCAGTATCCCAAGACCCGACAGCGGCGACCCGAACCGAGCGATAGACCTTGACGGCTTCTTCGGCCTGCCCCAGGCGATGTCGGCGCTGACGACCGCCTACGAAGATGGAAAACTACTCTTCGTCCATGCGTCCGGCTCAGTCGATGAAAGTCGATCGCACTTTGACGCGATGCACTTTATGGAGGTGGGCAAGGCCCGCGATCCGGACCTGTTTACTGGGTGGGTCGGTCGGCACTTGATCTCGGTGCCCCCGCTCGATGAACAAGCGGCGATTCGCGCGATCGGGATTTCCTCCGGCCTGCAACGCCACCTCGTTGGTGCGCCAAAGTCGATCCCGGTGCCCGACCTCGATGATGTCGGGCTCAGTGGACGGTGGGAAACGAGAGATGCCCGGCTCGAATCGATCAACGACATGTACCGCAAAGCCCCAACGCTCCTCCGCGCCAGTGCCGAGAACACAACCAACACGATGGCCCTGCTCGATGCGATCGACTTCACCAGCTATCAGCCCGCCAATGGTGCGGTCTATCCCGAGTCCTACTTCGGGTATTCGCTCAAGTCGGCAGCCGCCCTCATCAAGGCACAGGTCGGCGTCGAAGCGGTTTCGCTCGACCTCGGCGGCTGGGACACCCACGAGCAACAACAGCCGCACACCGGGTATATGGCGCTGCTCATGCAGGACCTCGCAACCGGGATGGCCGCCTTCCACCTCGATGTGATCGGTGAGGGGTTGCCAGTGACGCTGGCGACGATGTCAGAGTTTGGGCGCGTCGTCGCCGAGAATGGCAGCGAGGGCACCGACCACGGCCACGGCAATGTGATGATGGTGATGGGCAACCGAATCGCGGGCGGGCAAGTGATGCTGGGTGATGGCGGCTGGCCGGGACTGCACCCCGACCTGCTCTGGCAAGGCCAAGACCTTGCTATCACGATCGACTACCGCGATATCCTCGCTGAGATCGTGCAGAACCGGCTCGCGGGCACCGACCTTGATTTTGTCTTCCCCGATTACACGCCGACATTCCGGGGAGTAACGACATAGAGCACCTTGCATCAATGGGTTTCGGTGTATGCCACGGCCATTTTGGCCGTGCAAACACCCCGAGCGTCAACAGCTCAGCACACACGGCCAAAATGGCCGTGGCACACATGTCAAGATTCTGCAAGAGGCTCTGAAAAATCATCAAGCCGTGTTACACGGTTTCACCCTCGATCGAGCGCATAAGTGCCTCGTGGAGTGTCCGGGTGATCTCGCCGGGCTTGCCCTCGCCGACTGGATGCGCCTCAACCGCAGCCACCGGCAGCACACCCCAGCTCGAGTTGGTCAAAAACACCTCGTCAGCTGCGAGCAAGTCGTCGATCGAGAGCATCCGGCACTCGACAGGGATCGACCGAAGCTCAGCCATCTCGATGATCGCCCGTCGGGTGATGCCGGGCAGTGCCGGGCTCGGCAGCACACCACTCCTAGCTGCGCTCGACGCCGGGGTTGGCGGCTGTGTCGGGTCCGTCTGTGAAGTGTCTTCGACGACCCCACCCTCTTCCCCCCGCACGATCGGCGTGAGGAGCGAACCGTCCTTGACGAGAAAGAGGTTGCTCACGCACCCCCCGACGAGGTGGTTCGAGACCTGCACAACGATCGCCTCGGCTGCCCCCTTGGCACTGGCCTGTTGCAGCTCTCGCAGCCGCCACCAGTAGTGGAGCGTCTTGTGCCCCTCCATCGGGTTCAAGGGGTTCGCCCGCGTATCGGCAAGACTCACCATGACCCCCCGCTCAAACATCGCGTCTGGATATTGTGTTGCCGGCTGGGCGACGATGAGCACCGTCGCCTCGACGCTGGGTGGTGGCTGCTCCTCGTTGTTGCGTTGTAGGCTGAGCAGGTTGAGGTCCCCCGCGGTGATCGTCAGGCGAACGCGGGCCCGTGCTGAGCCTTC
>JAJRZG010000198.1 GCA_024275365.1 Planctomycetota bacterium
AAAGAGCCCACTGAAGAGCCGTTCACCCCTGAACTTGGCATTGGTATAGACATAGTCGAGTGCTTCAAGGATCGAGTCGGCCTGCACTTGCAGTGCTTCGCGGTCGGGCTCGGCCATCGCGCCGGTGTTGGCTGCTGTGACCACCAGACCATCAAGCTCAATGAGCAGGTCGTTGATGACCGAGAGCGCACCCTCTTTCGCGCCGAGCCTGGCTTCTTCGAGGTTAAACCCCTCGATCTTGGCCTCTAGGATCTTGATCTGGGCTGCAAACTCATTCACCGCGACCATGCCTGCGGGGTCATCGGATGCGCGGTTGATCCGCTTGCCGGTCATCAGCCGCTCGGCAGCCTGGTTGATGACCGACTGCGCATTCAGCAAGCCCCGTTGTCCGATCATCAGACCGATATTTGTATTCACAGACAACATCCGCAGTACTCCGCCAAAGCGATGGCTCAACTGCAGCTATCGGGTGCCGTCTGGCGCGACTGAAACGAATACCCGAGTCCGTGTTGGTTATCAGCAAAGTTCTACCGCTCACTCGTGGTGAGGGTGCATCAGGATCATGATGTCTGCAGCGACTGCGCTGGTGCAGTCCACCTCAGGCAGCGCCCGCGAGCAGGTCGAATGCAAGCTAAGCGTTCCGCGAATCGGACGCAATCAGGAATCGCGACGCCTGCGAGAGCATATCCGCCCGCGCAAACACCGCAGTCTGGGCAGCAAAGTCGGTATCGACGATCATCGAGCGGGCTTGGGTGAGGTTGATCATCTCGATATTGATCGCTCGTGACCTGGGCTCGAGTTCGTTGGCGATGGTCGCGCCGATGTCGCCTCGCATGGTGGCTAGATCGCCCACAGCCTGTGCTGCGATCTGTTCGACGAGTGCTGCATCATTGAGGAGACTCACCCCCCGACCCACATCGGCTAGCGAATAGCTCGTCGTTTCGCCGCCCTCTTCGACCTTGATGCCTCCGATCTCACTGGTCAGCGAGCCCTCAAAGACCTTCTCCCCTGCAAAGACCGCACCCCCTGTGGTGTGCTCGATCGCACGGACGATGCTCGCCGCCTCGATATCCAGAGCCTTGCGCTCAGCATCGCTCATCGCGCCGGTGGTTGCCGCTTCCACCGAGAGCCCCCTGAGTTCGACGAGCATGTCGCCAGCAGCCGCGAGCGAGCCGTCTTTGGTCGCCAGGGAGCTGGCTTCGCGTTCAATCGCCCGCGACTCGGCATCGAGTGCACGGATCACCGCCTTGAGTTGCTCACTCGAAATGAGCCCGGCGGGGTTGTCCTTGCCCGAGTTAATCATCTTGCCAGTAGCCAATCGTTGCATAGCACGGTCCATAATGCGCTCGTTTGCCCTGAGTGGCTGCAAGCCGGCAAAGATGTTCGGTTTCGATATTCCAAGAGGCATATACACGACGCAACCCTCCCTCAGCAAGAGTGTGCAATACCAAGAGTCTGCAAACGGGAATGACTGTTTGCACCGAGTCGAGGCACAATCGCAAGACGAGGAGTTGGTCTGGGAGGGTTGGAGTGTCTGTCCGGCTGGCGATCACCTGGCACCGTATCGCTCGGCTGCCGTGGTCTGAGCCTGCACAGCAGAAAAACCAAGCGGGGTACGCAGGGGAACTCTGCATGTGTGACTTGATTCCAGAGAAATAGAATCAGATTTCAGATTTCAATCTGAATTCTCAAATCCAAAAAGAAATGCCGGGCTGCTCTCACTCAGAGAACAGCCCGGCCGCATGTGCATCACAGTGTCAGAGCCCGTTCAATACAACTGGCACAAGCAAAGAATCACTCCCGCTCAGACTCCTGCCCGAAGAAACCAAGAAACGAAGGTGCTGCCGGCCGCATGTCAGCCGCGTTTGAGATGTACGCGGCATCAAGCACGCGATCAACCCGTGCCTTGCTCTCGGTCAGGTGGCTGAGGGTGTAAGGATCGATCTTCTTCGCGCCGGAGCTCTCAAGCACGCTCCCCATTCGGCTGCTCAGCGTGCGAAGCGTGTGCGTCGCAAGGTCAGAGATAGGCCGGAAAGCAGCGGTGCCGTTGTCGCCCGCGTTGGAAAGGTCGATCAGCCGTTCGAGGTGCTCGCGCTGAAGGTTTCGGCGGAGACTCGATATCATGGGCTCACGCGCTGTGAACTTTTGTCCGGTGTGCCGTTGACCTCAGACCACGCTGCCGCAGTGATAGTGTCCATCAGCTCAGCGAGCGTCAGGGCATCCTCCTCAGCGGCAACACGGAACTCATTGTCATACACCCGCTGGAGCGTGACCGGGTTCATCAGGTTGGTCAGCGCCGAAGCCTGGATGCCCAAGATGCGGTCATGAATAGGCCAGGTGGCATCATCCATGAGCCCTCGGATCCCGCCGTCGTCAAACCACTTGTCAACGGTCAAGTATTGCAACAGGTCCGGTGTCAGGCCATAGGCATCGTCATAGAAAGTAACATCGATAACAAACTTGAGCGCCTCGCGCTGACGATCAGCCGAGACAACCTCGATCGGTGCCCGCCCATCAGGATCACCCTTGTGATCGCGATAGACATACGCCCCGCCCAGCCAGTTGGACATCATGCTCACACCGCGGACCTGCATCCCAAGCGTGACAAGATACCCCTGACGGGCCTTGGCCCAGGTATCGCCCTCCTTGACAAACCTGGTGAGCAGGTTCTCACGGAGTGTGCTCGACAGCTTCACCTGCTCGCGGGCATACTCAAGGGGATTCGCGCTCAGGTCATACCGACGGGCGATGGGGTCAGGCCCCCAGGTATCTTCGTCGGTCGCAAATCGGTGCCCGGGCTCGGATGCAAGCTTGGCAAGCTCCGCAGCGTCCTTGTCGCCCTTGGTGTAGCCAAACTCGATCGCCCACATGTCATACGAACCGATATCGATGACCGCATAATCACCCTGAATCGCCCCCGAATCGACATTGATGTTGTGGGGGTTGTAGTCCATGACAGAGGTGGACCAGGTCTTCTTGCCCTTGAACTCCTCGCTGTTGATCTCCTCGAGCGTGTACATGCTCGACCCGGCAAAGTTGTGACGCAGCCCGAGCGTGTGCCCGACCTCGTGGGCGACCAGTTCGGTGAGCATCGGGCCGACATACCACTCGGGGATGCCGTCGATCATCTCATCGTCCGGCTCATCGTTCCCTTTATCGTCATCAGCAGCATCCCCGGTCTCTTCGGGTTGTGCCGCAGCCGCCGGGGTCTCGGGCACCGGTGCCGGCTCGATCATCGCCAGAATCTCCGGCGGCAGGTTGTCGGGCAGCTCGCCCGCTGCCAGCTTCTTCTTGAGAATCTCCATGATCTCAGACGGGATATCACCAGATTCTGGCGGGTCCTGCCTTGCCATGTCCTCGTTGTCCTGCCCGAGAGACTCGAACATCTCCCAGCTCATCCGCGCGACAGCAAGGTCCATCGCCATGCCGTTGGATGCCATACAGAGCCCGTTGATCTGGCTGACCCGTCCAGTCAGGCCATCAAACTCATCATCACCCATAAGCAGCGAATCGCCACTTGCGATCGCGTGACCGCCATAGGCCTGCACGCCTCGCTGGGCGCGCTGCGCAAGCATCAGGTCTCGCTCAGCAGGCGAGGCCATCCGGACGCGCGGGTCCCAGTTGGGATTGGCTTCGAGCCACGCTAGGGCATCCGGCCCCATGCCATCCATCGCGATGTCGGGCAGGGTCTTGTTGTACTGATACCAGAAGGCGCGGATCCACCCGTCGGTGAGCACAACATCAGCATCCAGAATCTGGCCGGTCTTGGGGTCAACCCTGCTCGGCCCGATCGCGGTCGAGATGTCGTTGCTCAGCCAGCGGATAAAGTTGTACCGCCGATCTTCGGGGTCCTTGTCCATGTGCGCGCCGGTCGATTTGTCCTGATAGTAGACCTCGATCGCATCCGCGATCCCGACCTTCTCAAACGCCTTGTTCCACTGCAAAACACCCTCACGCACGAAGCGACGGTACCGCACCGGGACCGTGTGCTCGATATAGAACACAATCGGCTCTTTGGGGGGGCTCAGACTGAGTTTGGTGTCAGCCTTCTCAATCTTCCAGCGGTTGATATACCGTATCCACTTCTCGTCGTTGTTAAACTTGCCCAAGTCACGGTAACTGGTCGTAAAGTACCCGATCCGTGTATCTGCCATGCGGGGCTTGTAGCCGGTGTTGTCTGGGATAACACTGATAGAATAGTGGAACTCACGGATATCCCCACTCCCCACGGGGCCTTCGATCGAAATCTCGATATTCTCAGGGAACGCCTTGGCACTCTTGACCTCGGTCAGGCGGGAGTTCAGCCCGGCAGCATTGCGACCAAAGAACTTCTGGATGTTGCCGACAAGCAGCCCATCAAGGTCGATCACTGGCTGACCGCTCGGCCCCATCGCCACGATCGGCAGGTCGAGGAGCACCCGGTCGGTAAAGATATTCTCGACAGACGACCTGGACTCCTGATCGCCGGTCGTCCTTGTGCTCATGTTGGGGGCGATCATCGCGATGCGCTTGTCATACCTCTTCCAATAGAAGTAGCGGTCCCCGGACTGGAGACCAGCCCACAGGTCACCGCCCGCGATGGTCATCGCCATGAAGTGCCGCTGCCGCTCATAGCCCCGGGGCAACTCGGCGAGCATCTGCCCGTCCTTGTCGCGGATCCAGATGTTGTAGAGGCTCGCCGACCCGTCCGCGGTCGAGACGACCTTGCGGAACCCCTTGGAAACCTCTGAAAACGGCGGCAGCTTGTCCTTGTCATTGGCCTTGCCGTTGCCACCACCGCCACCCTGGGCTGCCAGCAGAGCCGCGAACTGGGGCGGCATCTGGATCGTGTCGGGCTCAGCTCCGTCCTGGGCCTGCCCGGGGTTGGTGCCCGCTGGTGGATCGTTCTGGTTGGCGTGCTGCACCTGGGCAGCCACCGCACCGAAGACAAAGGCCCCACCCGCCGCCAGAACGGCAAGGCGCTTGATCAGATCACCCGTTTTCATGCTTTCAACTCCTGCGTTACCCATCCGGCGCCCCGGACAGAACCTGATACACACAGCAACACGGCCGCGTGCCGCGCTCCCCAGACATCTTTCCACTGCGTCAGGATACCCGATACACCGCCCTCGGGTTCCATCTTCTGACAGGTTTACCCACCATTCCCGAGACGAAAGAAGACAATGAGCAGCACGGTCATCACCCCGAAGACCAATCCAGAGGCTGCAAACGCCCGATCGCGGATCGCAAGCTCTGTGGGATCGTCGTAGTCACCCCGCTCTAAAAGCACGATACAACGGAAAAGCCCAAAGGTTGCCGGCAAAATCGTCAGCCAGAGCAGGTTGAAGTTCCCGACCTCCGGGTCCGTGTAATAGGCCTCACTCGCCTGGACATAGCTGGCGTAGGTCAGCAGCGTCGCGACCGCTGTTACCACAACCGCCATCCGGAGCAGGTCGTCGGTATACGCCGCCTGGACCGCCCGAACTCCGCTTGCGCCCGCCCCAGCCGTCCTGCGCTCACCCAGCCGCTTCCCAAAGGCCAAAAACATCGCCAGAAAGAAGATGCAGTTGAGTAGCCAGGTCGAGGGCGAGATCGCCACCGCTGCGCACCCGCCCATGACCCGCAGCACAAAGCCCAGTGAAAGCCCCATGACATCGGCAATCATGATGTGCTTGATCCAGATCGAATAGACCGTGACATTGGCGATATAAAGCCCGATGGTCAACCCGACAAGCCCACGGACAGATTGCCCGCCCGCTGGTGGGATCATCAGCACCAGAACCGCAGTCGCCACCAAGAGACCCAGAGCAAACACCCATGCCGCACCCGGTGAAACAGCCCCCGAGGCAATCGGTCGGCGGCACTTTCGTGGGTGCAACCGATCCGCCTCGGCATCAAAGAGATCGTTGACCACATAGCAAGAACTGGATGCCAACGCAAAGGCGGCTGCTGTAAGTCCTGCTGGGACAACGACTTCTGAAAGCGGGCGATGCGTGGTCGCGATATCGGCAAGCCCATAGAGCGGACCGATCAGAACAAACGCACTCTTGACCCACTGGTGGGGCCTTGCCAGCTTGAGCAGACTGAGCACCAAGGGTCTTTCTGAAGTGTTCGTACTGCTTGCAACTCTCTCGTCCACTTGGGGCTCCCTGGTCCGGCCTCAGGGGCGACCGCTCCCAAACCACATATCGTCGAGTTCACGCCACCGGACCGCTGCAGCGAGGTACCGCAGATCGTCAGCATCAGCCAATCCATCACCATCGAGATCGACCGGCTTATCGTGCCATCTATAGATATCGTCGATCCCGACCCACCCGTTTGCGTCCAGATCAAAGATTGCTCGTCCCGGGATGCCCGAGAAACCGAGAATATCGATCTCAGAACAGGTCACAAAGGCCGCTGGACCGCCCACCAGACCAATCACTCGAACACCAGATGCTTCTACTGGTTGCGCAAGTTCCCACTCAAGAATCTGAAAGGGCACCGCCGGGTCGAACGCGGGGGTGCTCACAAATCCCCCGGGCGGATCGATCCACTGGTTGCCCACGAGCAGTTGCACCGTGACATTCCCGTCGAACCAGCCGCCAATGCACTCTCCTTCGAGGAAGTGCTCGCCCTCGATCAGGACGATCTTCGTCGCGGAGACAGGCCGATCATACATGACGCGGAGCTCGACCTGCTCGCCCGGAGTTGGCCCGCGCCGAGCGTGGAGTAGTAGATCCGTGGCGCGTCGTTGCGTGTGTCAAGGCCCGAATCGTCAAGCTCAAACCCATCGGCAAATCTCGTTCGGAAGCGCGAGCCATAGCCAGTGGGTGGGCTGCTGGCAACCGACGACCACACCGAGACCGTCCCCCCTGAGAGTCGGACCTGGTTGTTGGCGCTGCGCCGATAGAGGTCGTGCAGCGGGCTCAGAGACAGGGGATCGCCGACGACCCGTGGCGGGAGAAGCCACAAGCCACGGCTGTCATCCACAAGCCCGCCAGCCTCGACGATCTGCCGTTCAATGATCGGGAGCATCCGCTCGGCCATCAAAGTAAAAGTGTCCTGCGCGTCCGGGTCGCCGGGCAGATAGTCGGGCAGGTTGTTGCGTGTGCGTTCAATGTCGTACCGATCGCTGGGTGCAAAGTCGGGATATTGCTGGCGGATCTGCTCGACGAGCCCCGTATGCCCGAGCATGAGCCCGAGCAGCCCGCCCATGGTGGCGGTGCCGTTGTCCGAGTCCCACCCGGTGAGCGTCCCGATCTGCACAGTCCGAAGGAAATCCCCCTGGCCATAGAGCAACGCGATGAGCCCGCTGGCAAAGTTGACGCTCGATTCGGTCCAGGCCCGGTACCGAAACCCATTGGCATCATCGTTGAGCTGGTAGCGTTGGTAGACCAGGTCGCGGGTACGCTCCCAGTCGTTGATGTCGGGGTTGGCGAGATAGTCCGCGACGACAAAGTCGACGATGTCCGCTGCCTTGGAGGTCTCGGGTATGAATCGGCGTGACTCTTCAACAATCCAGAGAATCTGATCGGGTATCGACAATCCCGGATCGGCCTGCGATGCCAGGCAGTGGAGCAGCATAAAGGTCTGGGAGGCGTGGGCAGCGTGGCTGCGTGCGGTGGTGGTGATCGGGACATCAGCGGTGCGCATCGCCTCGCGCGGCATCCCCGGCGCGAGCATCCCGAACATCTCGGTCGTCAGCTGCGCATCGATCTTGAGCCAGAAGGGGTTGGCACTCTGGAGGCTTGTCTCCGGGGGCACCAGACCACCACGCATCAGGTCCATCGCCCGTTGGTTCGAGACCCACAAAAAGTCGTCGTCCATGTGGGCGAGCCAACCGGCAGCGAGTTGTCCACCGGTCAGTTCTGTAACCTGCAACTGATCCAGCAAATGGAGAGCAACATACTCAACATCTGTATCGTCATCCGATGGCCAGGGGTCCAGATCGAGGACAAAGTCGAGCGGCCCCTTGCCCAGGTCGATGCCCCAGTCCGCGTCGGTCAGGAACGGGGGGGTTGTGACCTTGCCCTCAGAAAGGAGCCCGGACCAGTTGGCGATACACTCACCGAGCCACATGCCCCGGAGTTGGTCGGCATACTCAGCCCTGTCAATCAGCCGCGTCCCTTGGGCGCAGACACCCGGAGCCAACAGCCCCACAAAGACAGCGAGAACCAGCAACCTCTTCATCCCTGTATCTCCCTTCGCCGATAGGCTCCATTCAGTATACTGGAGTCGTCCGAACTTATGAACACTCTTGCAGACAACCACCAACATCGGCGAGCGTGGCTCCGTATTGCCGTTGTTGCGCTGGTGATCTTCCTCGTTCCCGCGATCGGGCTGATCGCTTCGGGCTTTGTCAAGGGGCGGGGAGCCTTCGATCAGCTCAACTACCACGAGCAGGTGGTGCGGTCGTTTGCCGAGCAGCTGCCACGACTCGACCTGAGCAACTACCTCTCTGCGACAACTCCCGGATACCACATCATGCTGGCGGTCGTCGCGAGAGTGGTCAGCGATGCGCGGTGGGTGTTACAGCTCGCGGGGTCGCTGTTCACGGTCGGACTCCTTGTGGTGTTGGCGAGAGGGGTGGGTTGTGGTGGGCGGTGGCACGGCTCTCCGAGCCGTGAGAGGGGGTGGCATGGCTTGCCGAACGGTGAGAGGCAACCCGTCGCTTGCGCTCAGGGCTCTGTTGGGAAGACCCTCACTTACTCTCGGGGCTCTGTGGTCTTGCTCCTGCCGGTGATCGCCTCGATGCCCGTGTTCTATTCGGGTGTCTGGATGCTGCCGGATAACGCCGGGTGGCTGGGCGTGCTTGCGGTGTGGCTCATCGCGCTTCGGCCCCGATTTGACGCAATCACGCTCATCGGCGGGGGGCTCATGCTGGCAGCACTTGTTTTTGTGCGACAGATCCACCTCTGGCCTCTGGCGATGCTCCTGACCGCAGCCTGGCTCGGCGCGCGCACGCCTCCGGACACAGGTTTCGATTTCTCACAAGACCTGCGCGAGTTGTTCTCGCAGATACCCAATAGGCTTGTGCGCACAGGACTGGTGGTGCTGGCAGCCCTCCCTGCTGTGGCAATCCTGCTGTATTTCTGGACCCTCTGGGATAAAAACCTCACGCCCCCGATGTTTGCCGATCGCCATATCGGTGGGAACACCTCCGCGCCCGCCTTTGTGCTCGCGGTCTTTGGGATGTATGCGGCATTCTTCCTGCCCTATTACCTCGACGGCCTGCACAAGATGTGGGTGCGGCACACCTGGCTGCTGGGGTTGGCACTCATCGTCGGGCTGGCACTTGCTCTTGCGGTGCCGACGACGCGCAACTACAACGCCGGGCGGTATTCAGGCCTCTGGGAGGTTGCCGAGCACCTGCCCGCACCGATGGATCGTTCGGTGCTCGTCGTGCCTTTGGCTGTGCTCGGGTCGGTGCTCGTGGCAGCCTGGTTTGTGGTGCTGGGTCAGCGGGACCGATGGATCATGCTCGCAGCCCTGGTCGCCTTTACCGCGGCCCAGTGCGTGAGCTTCAAACTCTGGCAGCGATACACAGAGCCGATGGTGCTGCTCTGGCTCGCCCTGGCAGCTGCCCGGGTCGCCCCGGCACGGACGGCCGCGGGGGCCAGCTGGCGGATGCTGGGGCCAATCGCCCTGGCGGTCGGGCTTGCCCTGATGACCACCGTCTCACTGGTGGGTGCCCGGGCAGTGGAACCCAGAAATCTCATTGCTCCAGGCGAGACCGAGGCCCCAATCTTGCCGGGTATGAAAGTTCCTCGAAACCAAGACCGCGATCCGCATGATGTCCCCGCCCCGATCAGCCGATCTTGATCCGGAAGCATCGGCTCAGGATGCCGATGGCAACAATCTGACGACCCAACCCCTCCCGGCGAGCGTAGAACACCTCCCGGACCTTGCGGGCACTCACAACCCATTGGGCATTACCGACGACCAGACGGAGCAGAGCTATGACAGACCACACCGGCACAAAAGCACTCATCACCGGAATCACCGGGCAGGACGGCTCCTACCTGGCCGAGTTCCTGCTCAAAAAGGGCTACGAGGTCCACGGCATTATCCGCCGGGCATCCTCCTTTAACACCGAGCGGGTCGATCACATCTACCGTGACCCCCACCTCCCCGACACCAACCTTCACCTGCACTATGGCGACCTGTGCGATGCCAACAACCTCGCCAAGCTGCTCGATGAGATCGCGCCCGATGAGGTCTACAACCTCGGTGCCCAGAGCCATGTCCGTGTCTCGTTTGATATGCCGATCTATACCGCTGAGACCGTCGCGATGGGTGCGTTCAAGTTGCTTGAAGCAGTCCGCGACTTCCAGCGCAAGTCGGGCAAAAAGGTGCGGTACTACCAGGCCTCGAGCTCGGAGATGTTTGGTAAGGTCGTCGAAACACCACAGAAAGAGACGACACCCTTCCATCCCCGCTCCCCCTACTCGGTCGCCAAGGTCGCAGCCCATTGGGCGACGGTCAACTACCGCGAGAGCTACGACATGCACGCCTCCTGCGGCATCCTCTTCAACCACGAATCACCCCGTCGCGGCGAGACCTTTGTGACTCGCAAGATCACGCGAGCGGTCGGACGCATCAAGATGGGTCTCCAGGACAAGGTCTATCTGGGTAACCTCGATGCCAAACGCGACTGGGGCTTTGCGGGCGATTATGTCAAGCAGATGTGGCTGATGCTCCAGCAGGATGAGCCGGATGATTATGTTGTTGCGACGGGTGAGACCTGGAGTGTGCGAGAGTTTGCCGAGAAGGCATTTGCAATCGCCGAACTTGATTGGGAGAAGCATGTCGCCTTCGATCCGAGGTATCTGCGCCCCGCCGAGGTTGAGCTGCTACTGGGCGATGCGAGCAAGGCCGAACGCAAGCTCGGCTGGAAGCCCGAGACGACCTTTGATGAGCTGGTCTCGATGATGGTCGCCCACGACATGGAGTTGGCAGCCCAGCAGAAAACGCTCCGTGATGCCGGGCACGAGGTGCCGGAGTTTACGGGGCACGATCAGTAAGCCCAACAGCACTCGCAGTTCTCTCGTCTCGTGTGCCACGGCTCTGTGAGCCGTGTGGGGGGGCGCTGGTATCCGGAGCTCTCGCACGGCCAAAATGGCCCTGGCACACCAAAGTAACTGTGGCACACAGGAAGGCACGCGAAGGGGTGGTTGAGGCTGCCCAACTCAGTCAAACTCGAACACGCTCACAATTGCCCTATGCCCACCGATGCCAGGGTCAAAGGTTGTGAATGTGCGCACGCTGAGGCGGGGGCTGACGAGGCACTGGTCGATCGCCCAGATCGGCTTCTTGCGTGGCCAGGTGCGTTGCCAGCCGAAGCCGCCGAGGTCGAAGGCATTGCGCATCTCGCCAGCCTCCAACGCGCGGAGCAGTTCGCGGAGCGAGGCGCTGTGCCGGGGGATGTTGAAGTCGCCGACGATGATGTCGGGAGTCGGAAAGCCGATCATGGTCGAGTGTTCGGTGCTTCGCTCGTTGCCATGGCGGAGACGCACCCGGCCCTGCCATGTCCGGATCGCTTCGCCCGCCTCTTGCACCAGAGCCATGCGAGGGGCCTCGGGGTCGGAGGGCAGGTCGATCGCCCAGATCACCAGCAGCCCCTGGGGCGTGCGGACTTCGTACCACGCTGCCCACCCCGGGTCGTTATGCTTGATGCCCTCGTTCGGACGAGACTTGCCATCGAGCCCGAGCGAGGTGCTTGCCCAGCGTTCGATCGGGTATCGGCTGAAGAGATCAAACGGCCACCCGACCGCCGCCTGGGCATTGCCGGTATCGAGAAATGCCTGTGCCATGTCACGCGTGCGCGTCCCCGAGTGACGGTTGGCAAGCACAAGAAATGTCGGATTGAGATCGAGAAAGGTCTGCGAGATATCCCCCGCCTCCTGCCCAGCCTGATTCCAGAAGACCAGCCGCAAGATCGGGGCAGCTTCGTCTTCCTGTGCGCTCTGCGATGTGCTGACACCACCCCCGCCGAGCACCGTCCGGTGCAGCCCGAGTTCGACAAACGCAAAGTGCCCCGCCGAGATGATCGCAAAGAGCCACATCATTGCAAGCCAGAGCACCGACCCGAGCGAGCGAATCCGGGTGCTCGCTCCGCGTTGTTTCGCACGCACCCGCTTCCTGCGCTCTTGCCAGAGCCCCACGCCCAGCCCCACCCAGATCGGCACAAGCAGCAGGAGAGTCGGCACCCACGAGACCGGCTGACTCCAGGCGTACCGATCGCTCAGCACCCGCCCGACCACCCACACCAATGCACAGGCAGCCAGCACCAAAATGCCAGCCGCCCGTACAACGAGATGAACACGAAACCGCAGCACAGCGGGAGAGTATCACACGGGGCAACGAGGTATTTCGATCCCGCCCTGCTGCTGGAGTGGACGCCGATGCTGAGCCTGCGAAGCGCCGGATCAGGGAGATGGAGAGAACCCCGCGTTGATCCGACACTTCACAAAGCCTCAGTGTCGGCGTCCATCAGAGACGAACACGCTCGATCAGCACCCGGCACTCCACGCCCCCAGGAAGGCCACAACATCGCGCGTGTCGATTACACCATTGCCATCCAAGTCGGCCGAGCCATCACCGGCTGCCCAGGCACCCAGGAAGGCGACGAAGTCCCGCGTATCGAGCGTGCCATCTCCGTTGAAGTCCGGGAGGCAGGTCTCACACCCGAACCGCGCGATACCCTCGCTGGGGACGCCG
Source organism: Planctomycetota bacterium (assembly GCA_024275365.1). Taxonomy (GTDB): domain Bacteria; phylum Planctomycetota; class Phycisphaerae; order Phycisphaerales; family UBA1924; genus PNC22. The sequence goes on from JAJRZG010000198.1 coordinate 12,682, forward strand.
GCCACTTCGGTGAATGTACCGACCACATACACCGCTTCGTACTCATGGTGCGCCTGTGCGAGCCCGCGTGGACTGCCGTCTGACTCGGAGCCAAACGGGGTCCATGCCACGCCATCCCAGAGGTAGACCATGTCGTCCGGCTGGTTGCTGGTGAACCGATACGGTGTGGCAGCAAGGCGGCGACCTTGGTCGGTCTCGATCTGGTGCAGTGAGCCGACCACGAACGGCAAGCCCTCACCCAACGGCTGCCACAACGAGCCATCCCAGACCGCGACATTGTGCAGGTTCCCGTCGTTCCCATCGAACTCACCGCCGGGGTAGAGTTTCCGTCCATCACCCAGATCGGCCGAGCACAGCGTGTACACGGCTGCGATAGGACCAAGAGTCGAGCCCACCCGCGTCCAAGTGTTGCCGTCCCATCGCACGATACCATTGGCAAGATCGGGGTCGAGGTATTGGAACTCTCCACCGGCGTACAGCGCCGTTCCCGAGCCGTCGTTGTGTAGCGAGATGGCTTGAACCAATGTTGTGCCCACACTGCTTGGCAAACCGCCATCCAGAGGCACCCACCCGTCAGCATTGAGACTGGCAACGCTGTGAAAGGACACACCATCGATCACATCGAATCGGCCGCCGACAAACAGGCTCGGCTCCCCGCCCGCGAGGCTCCCGAACATCAGTGCATGAGTCGTTCCGGTTTCCATCTGATCTCCGACAACCGACCATGTCTGCCCGTCCCAGGCGATCACTGCCGTCCCCGATGTATCGTCCGGCTTGATATACCCGGCTGCGAAGACACGGGAGCCCTCGCCGAGGTCGCTGGTCTCAAAGGCGTTCACACTCACGCTTTGCATGCCCTCCGGCCCGATGAGTTCCCATTGTGTGCCGTTCCAGGTAGCAACACCGCCGGCGGGCTCGCCTCCTGCAACACTTACCGCAACATACACGCGCCGCCCGAGAGCCTCCCCCCATGTTTCACCGACCGAGAAGATGGCGTTGGCGTAGGGCGCACCATTGCCGACCTCGGTGTTTGCCAGCGCGTGCCACGACGAGCCGTCCCACCTCGCTGCGCCAGCCGCGTCGGTTTACCCCGCTTGCAGAAAGTCTCCGACAGCAAAGAGCCCCTCGCCCAGCGTGCCGGTCGGGTCCACAGCCATATCTGAAGCCTCGCCGGCTGAGAGCGTAGTGACCAGCTCGCCTTCCTGGCCGTCCCACCGCCACAGATGGGATTCGTCGTTCAACTCCCCGAGCCAGAAGAGTTCCTCCTGACCAGCGATGGTGTGCGAGGTCAATCGCCAGTCAAAGAAGGCATTGTCCTGTTGGAGCGGGAACGCCGTCCATGCCGTGCCGTCCCATTTGGCGAGCAACTCACCCAAGGTATCCAATGCCCAAAGCGCCAGCCCCGAACCGTCGTCGTGGACCTCGAGGCTTGGCCAGAACGCCGGGCATCCGCCGCCGACCTCTTCCCAGCTCTCGCCGTCCCATCGCGCAACACCAGCCGCAGCCACACCGTCGATCTCGCTGCGGACCGAGGCATACAACGCCATCCCGGTCCCGTCATCAAACCAGACCAAGTCCGCGACACTCGCGCCGCTGCTGGTCTCGTCGAGCGGAGTCCACTCGCTCCCGTCCCAGCGGTAGACTAGCGTATTGGGCAGGCCGCCCCCCCGGATGAATAGCCCTCCGATATAGAACTCCTCCGATGCAGGATTTGGCCCCGGCTCGATGCAAACCGCAGGAGAAAAATGCGAAACCACCGGGAACGAGGTTGATTGCCACTCGCCGTTTTCCAGAATGTATACATCCTGCAAGCGGTTAACCTCCTCATCGGTTAGGACAAGTCTGGGTGGAAGATTCCCGTTTAACGACCGTACGATCTGCCTGTCACCAACCGCTTCGGTCGGCAGCAGCAGTGTGGACCACGCCTGCCCATCCCAGACCTGGAGCCCGTGCTGGTCTTCACCGAAGCGCTCCAGATCAGAAACGACCAGTCTCGGCCCAGTGCCGTCATCAAAGATCGTCGCACTCGCTTGATGCCCCCCGGCCATGAACCGGGGCGTAAACACCTCCGACCACTCCGGCTCGCACTGCCCCCACGCCGCACTGGTTGCCACAACCAAGACAAGACCTGCATTGGCCAAGGATTTCCGGGTACGAATCATCTTCTGCTGCAACATGCCGGTTCTCCTTGTGCAAGACCCCACGACACCACTTCTACTAGCCACACAGCCCCAGGATGCACCAGCCAGCAAATTTGGAGAAAATAATCCAATAAAGAGGTGCTGCCCGGAGCATGGCCACCCGCCCCCGGTCGATCCTCGGCTCGCCATACACCCCCTCCCTGATTCAGCCGATAGACACCCTATAGCCCTCTGACGGGGGTTTCGTGCCAGTTTTTCGACTATGAAACCCGTCCACCCACTCCACGCTGAGTTTCACCTGATACTCAGCATCAGCGTCTCTCTATGATCCGTCCCAAAGACCGTTCAGGAGCCTTTCACCATGCCCGATCCCACCTTCGACTGGTCCACCAAACGCATCATCGTCACCGGCGGCGCCGGCTTCCTCGGCCAACGGCTGCTGACGAGCCTCCGCAGCCGGGGCGTGCCCGACAGCCACATCTTCGTCCCGATGATCGAGGACTTCGACCTCACCGAGAAGGACGCCTGCACCCGTCTCTACCGCGACGCCTTCCCCGGCCATCACGCCGATGTCGTCATCCACCTCGCTGCCGAGGTCGGTGGCATCGGTGCCAACCTCAAAAACCCAGGCCGATATTTTTATGCCAACATGGCCATGGCCCTCCACCTCATCGAGCAGGCCCGCGTTGATGGCATGGCCGAGCGCGACGGCAAGTTTGTCCAGGTCGGGACCATCTGTGCCTACCCGAAGTTCACCCCCGTCCCCTTCCGCGAGGAAGAACTCTGGAACGGCTACCCCGAAGAAACCAACGCCCCCTATGGCATCGCAAAGAAAGCCGCATGGCAGATGCTCGATGCCTACAAGCTCCAATATAATATGCACGGTGTCTACCTGCTCCCCGTCAACCTCTATGGCCCCAATGACAACTTCCATCTCGAATCGAGCCATGTCATCCCCGCGCTCATCCGCAAGTGCATCGAGGCAAAGGACCGTGGTGATGACAAGATCGTCTGCTGGGGCACCGGCAGCGCGTCGCGCGAGTTTCTCTATGTCGAGGACGCTGCCGAGGGGATCATCCGCGCAACCGAGGTGATGGAAGACCCCACGCCGATCAACCTCGGCGCAAGCTTTGAGATCACAATTAAGGACCTCGTCGAGTTGATCGTGAAACTCACCGGCTTTGAGGGCACGATCCAGTGGGACTCGACCAAACCCGACGGCCAACCCCGCCGATGCCTGGATACAAGCCGGGCGAAAAAACTCCTCAACTGGCAGGCGGGGGTTGGGTTTGAGGAGGGATTAAAAAGGACGATCGAGTGGTTCGCTGAGCATCGGCACGATGCGGATGCGCGGGTGTAGTCTGTGTTATTATGTATGGTGCCCAATGATGACACAACCTATGACCAACGATGGCGAGGGCCTGAGTGAGTCCGCCGATGAAACGAGAGAGCCGATCATTACCGGCAGATGCCCGCACTGCGGCTACGATCTGAAAGGCTTATCTTCTTGCCGGTGTCCTGAATGTGGTAAAATCTTTGCTCTCAGCGAGATCATGCCGACCAGATTGCTCTGGCCGGCGGCCTTTCCCAATGAGCCTCGCTGGCGCATTCGGCTGCGCTGGGCGAACGGCCCTCTTGGATGGTTTGGGGTATCAGGCACTCTGTGGGCACTCACCGCTGCCTTGATGTTGAGGAACTCGTGTGGACAAGGCTCGCTGTCCTTGGGCTTGTAGTATGGTCCGCGGTAGGAGTCGCTCGTTTCTTCATGAATGAGCTTTCACAGCCGGTGTATGCGGCGTTTGGATACACATTGGGACAGTTGTGGACCCTCGTCTATCTACTCACAGCGTGGGGCACTGTTTGCATAGCGTTTGTGACCGAAAGTTGTATAGTTGTTGTGCTTGTGTATGCTGTCACTGGGTAAGACTTATGATTTCGGTGTGATCAGGTCGGCGTCGTTGTTTCGCGGAGTATTTACAGCGATCCCAACCGCCCAGCAATCCAGCGTCCCCTCCGCCACAGGCCGCAGTAGTGATTGCAACTCACCTGTGTCAGCATCCGCATCCAACCACAACGAAACACCAACCCTATCCAACACCACCGGCATCCGATCATGCAGTGCAGCCATCATCGTGTTCGGAGTCGTTGTAAGGATCGTAAATGTCTCCAGCGGCGTGGCGTGCGCATCCTCACCCTGCCACGACTCCCACAGCCCCGCCAACGCAAGCATCTTCCCAAGTGTCGGCACAATATAATACGGCTGCTTGACAGGCTTCGAGGCTCTCGCAGCACGGGCACGCTTTGCGGGTGCGCTTTCCAACTCACCAAACAAACCAACTGCCTTTGTCTCCCGAGGCGCGTCGCGCTGCACCTTCTTCCACTCATAAAACCCACTCACCGGCACGATGCACCGGCGAGACTTGAAAGCCGCACGGAACGCGGGCTTCTCGGCCACCGTCTCGGCGCGGGCGTTGATCA
>JAJRZG010000199.1 GCA_024275365.1 Planctomycetota bacterium
ATATGGCGGGTCGATGTACGCAACATCGGCAACAAGTAACTTTGCCGCATCGAGGGCATCGAGGCAGTGGGCCTGTCCCTTGCCGTGCCGGGCACGGGGCAGGACATTCGGCACGCGAAGCTGGAGATCGTTCGAGGCCCGGGCTGCCCAGGATTTAAGGTACGCCATCTGCACACCCGTAGTCGAGTCCACCCGGTCGGCCGCTTCCATCAGCGAAACGAGCATCACCGCCTCGAGTTCTGGCGAGAATCCTTTGGCAGCGATTGCCTCACGGATTGCGTCAACCCGTTCACCGTTCTTGGGCTGAAAAAACCGGGATTCTCTGCAGAAAGTTTCGGTAAAGTACCCCGACTTTCCGGGAAGGGCGTTGAACTCGTCTACAAGGCGTTCGACATCTCGGAGAACATCTTCCCGGTCGGTTTGGATATAACATCGCGCGAGCGTCGCGGCGTAGGCGTTGTGGTCGTTTGTAAAGACGCGGTAGCCAGCCGCCTTGAGCGCATGCCCGACCCGTGATGTCCCCGAGAACAAGTCGATGACCGACCGCGCCTCATCGGTCCGGCGAATCGTCTCGACGATGAGAGGAAGGAGCTTTCGTTTCGAGCCTAAGTATTTTATCATGGAGCGCTTTGCGCCTACTCCTCGTCCCCATTCTCAACCCGGTGCGTCGGCATGTTCATCAGCACCTCGTCGATGAGGCCGTACTCGAGCATTTCTTTATCGTCGAGCCAGTGGTTGCGGTCGCAGTCCTTGGCGATCTCCTCGACAGTCTTCCCGGTGGCCTCGGCGTAGATGCCATACAGCCGATCCCGCAGCCGGAGCATCTCGATGGCCTCGATCTCCAGATCAGTCGCCTGCCCCTCCATCACACCTGAGAGCAACGGCTGGTGCATCAGGTTGCGTGCGTTGGTCAGGGCGTACCGTTTGCCCTTGGTGCCCGAGCAGGCCAGGAGCGACCCCATGCTGGCCGCTTGGCCGATGATATAGGTGCAGATATCGGGCTGGATGTAGTTCATCGTGTCGAGGATGCCAAGCCCGGCCGTCACGCTGCCGCCGGGACTGTTGATGTAGATGTGGATGTCTGACTTGGGGTCTTCATTGGCGAGGAAGAGCAACTGGGCGACGATGAGACTTGCCACCTCATCGACGACGGGGGTGCCGAGGAAGATGATCCGGTCTTTGAGCAGCCGGGAGTAGATGTCGTAGGAGCGTTCGCCTCGGGCGGATTTCTCGATGACGATGGGAACGAGGTAGCCGGACATGGGTTGATTCCTTCGTGCTTCGGGCTCGTGTCTGGTGGTCGTTGTTGTGTCGTGAAGGTCGTTCGTTAGCGGGCGAGGTTGGCTTCCTTGGGCGGTTCGGCGAGCACCTCATCGACCAGCCCATACGCCGCAGCCTCCTCGGCTGTGAAATACTTGTCCCGCTCGGCGTCTTCCTGCACCTTCTCGAGCGCCTGCCCGGTGCATTTGCTCAGAAGCCGATTGAGCTCGGCCTTGGTCTTGATGATCTGCTCAGCCTGGATGCGGATGTCCTCGGCCTGCCCGGTGATCCCGCCGTAGGGCTGATGGATCATGACCTTGGCGTGGGGGAGGATAAACCGTTTGCCCTTGGTGCCTGCGGCCAACAGTACCGCTGCCCCTGAAAACGCCCGTCCGATGCAATAGGTCGAGGTCGGGCTCGAGAGGAACCGGATGGTGTCAAAGAGGGCGAGCGTGTCATCGACGGCCCCCCCGGGGGAGTTGATATAGAGGCTGATGTCCTGTCCCCGTTTCTGGTTCTCGAGATAGAGCATCTGCATCATGACGCGGGCGGCTGAGGCCTGGTTGATCTCCCCGATGAGGAAGACGATCCGGTTCTCGAGCAGCAGCTCGTCGATGGTCATTTCTCGCGTACGCTGATAGCTGACGCCGGCTGCGGGCATGGCGGTGGTCCTTCTCTGGCTTGTCTGCCGGCGGGGGCGCTCCCCCGTCGGCAGGTGAGTCTCTGGCGTCGCTCGGCGACGGGCCGAGGCATGGTAGCGGGTCAGCCCCGGTGCGATCATCACGGGGGCAGACCCACAACCCAGATCGGTCAGAACCTAGGCGGGCTTTGGCGAGATTGCACGGTCGGTTGTCGGCTCCTACGATCGGCCCGCAACTCGACCAGGGGGTCTCAAGGCAGAGGAGGGTGCGGTGCAGACCGCTTTGATAAGCGACATCCATGGCAACGCTGAGGCCCTTCGCGCGGTTCTTGCAGATATCGACAGCAAGGGCATCGAGCGCATTATTTGCCTGGGGGATATCATCGGGTATGGACCCGAACCCCTCGAATGCGTCGATCTCGTTCGTGCCCGGTGTGCATGGTCCCTGATGGGCAACCACGACTTTGCCGTGCTCTATGAGCCGACCAACTTCAACGGCCCCGCCGAGCAGGCGGCCTATTGGACCCGTGAGCAGTTTGATGCCGAGCCCGATGCTGCACTCCGGGCAGAGCGGTATGAGTTTCTGGGCAAGCTCAGGGTCCGGGTCGTCGAGGAGGCCCCCGGCGGGCGCACCATGCTCGCGGTCCACGGCTCACCCCGCCGCCCGATCAACGAGTACATTTTTAAGACCGACCCGATGGATGCCCCCGACAAGCTCGAAGCGATCTACCGCCGGGTGGATCAACTCTGTATCGTGGGGCACACCCATGTCCCTGGGGTCTTTACGGACGAGCCTGATTTCTACCCGCCCGATGAGTTGGGTGAGTTTGCCTATCGCTACGACGACGAAGAGAAGGCGATCATCAATGTCGGCTCGGTCGGCCAACCCCGCGACGGCGACCCACGGGCCAGCTATGTCGTGCTCTTTGAGGACAAGGCCGAGTTTTTCCGCGTGCCCTATGACATTGACGAGACGGCAAAAAAGATCCGCCAACAACCCCAACTCCATGAGTACCTTGCTGACCGTTTGTACGAGGGCTGGTAGTCTCCCTGTGCCCGCGAGACGGGCTGCCCGCTGTCTGTGATTCAACGCAGTGCTCTTTCGGCCCTGCGTGCCTGACCTGAACACCATTCCCTGCTCACCTGCCCCACTCTTTCCAACCAATACACGCCTGACCACGCCACAACATCATGCCCCGACGACCCAATACAGCACTCCGAATCCTCCTCCCGCTGGGCCTCTTTGTGGTCGGGCTTGGTATTCCTATCGCAGTGATGGTGAACACCACCAACCGTAATGCAGCACAACAGCAGGCTGAGCAAACACCAGGCGAGATCGCGCCGGGTGCAGAGATTCCTTCAACCGAAGGCTCTGGCAAGGAAGCTGCCAAGCCTGGAGCGCAGGGGGAGACCCAACCTGCTGCTGATGCTCCCACCGAACAGGTTGACAGTTCTCCCACCGAGAATACCGAGCAGCCAGCGCCCCCCCCGGCCCCACTCCAGACGGGCATATTTGTCGCTGAAGGCTTCGCGGGCGACCCCCTCGCGACCGACTTTGCCAACCTCGGCGACCTCGGAATCGACTCGCCCTTCCGGCTGAGGGTCGAGTTCTCGCACCTCGGCGCGGGCATCAAGGCCATTCGGCTTGCTGACGAACTCGACTCGGTCAAGACTGACCGCGATGCCAAGCAGGGCATCATCGACCCCGAGCACCATGTCCTTGTGCAGCAAGAAGTCGTCGGCTCGCTGAGGCAGGACATGCTCGTGCCCTTCTGTGCACTGGGTGTCGAAGTCAACGACTCGCTCGTCCCCCTGGTCATCGCACCGGGCAACGCCCCCGCGTGGCGGCAGGTCGCAGCAGATGAACCCGGACGCTTCGAGGCGTTCATCCTCGATGATGCTGGTGAGCGCGTGCTCCGTATCGAACGGCACTACACCATCGCCCCCGGCAGCTACGACATCCAGGTCCGCCAGCGCGTCGAGAACCTCTCGCGTGGGGCGTTCGATATCCGCTGGAGGCAGTTCGGGCCGATCGAACTCTTCTCCGACACCGGCTATGGCGGAGACAAACGCCGGGTCAGGTTCGGGTACCTCTTTGACCCGGCACTCGACCCGGGCAGGCAGTGGGTCGATGCGACCGACTTCCTCTGGAACCGCCGAAAGTTCTCGGGCAAGAATGTTGAGAAACACTTCCCCGGGGGGCGGATATGGCCCAATGAGCGGAGCACGGAGCGCACATACGAACTCGTCTGGGCGGGGATGACCAACCGCTACTTCGGTGCGGTCATCCACCCGATCATCGATCCTGCTCAAGCCTCGATCGACAAGGTCTTCCGCGTTGTCGAACGCATCGACTACATCAAACTCCCCGACGCTGACAACTCGATGGTGATGAGCCTCACCAGTCCCGCGTCCAGGCTCGAACCCGACGCGATACTCAGCTACAACATGGGGCTCTATGCCGGCCCGCTCAGCACCGAAGTGCTCGAAGCCGACACCATGCTCGAACGGCTCGGTATTCCCGGCATCGTTGTCTACAACTTTGGGGGAATGTGCGCCTTCTGCACCTTTGAGTGGCTGACGGGGCCGTTGCTTGGCTTGCTCCGATTCCTCTACAGCCTCACAAGCGACTACGCACTGGCGATCATCCTCCTCGTCGTCTGTGTGCGCACAGTCCTGCACCCGATCACCCGCTGGTCACAGATCAAGATGCAGATCTTCGGCAAGAAGATGCAGAACATGGCGCCCAAGCAGAAGATCATCCAGGAAAAATATAAGGACGACAAGCAACAACTCCAGAAAGAAATGGCCAAGCTCTGGCGTGAAGAGGGGATCAGCCCCACCGGCTTCCTCGGCTGCCTGCCCATGTTCCTCCAGAGCCCTGTCTGGATCGCCCTCTACGCCACGCTTTACTTTGCGATCGACCTCCGTCACGAGGCGGCGTTCTTCGGCATCTTCCAGGCGATTAGCAACAATGCCTGGCCCTTCCTTGCCGACCTTGCAGAGCCTGACCGCATGATCTACTTCGGGGCTGGCGGGTTCAAGCTGCCGCTGCTGGGCACGATCGACGCGATCAATGTGCTCCCCCTCTTTCTCGGTGTGGTCTTCTATATGCAGCAGAAGTATCTCACCCCC
>JAJRZG010000200.1 GCA_024275365.1 Planctomycetota bacterium
CGTCGTCCCCGCCCCCGCCTCCATGGCCCTCCTCGGCCTCGGCGGACTCGTCGCCACCCGTCGCCGTCGCTAAGCGATCTCGAGAAACAGCACTCTGATTCATGCTACCAGCCCCGGGCTTGCCCGGGGCTGGTGCGTTTTACAGCTCTCGAAATCTGAATAATGTGCCCTGTTCACTATATGAACGGCTCCATCACATCGTGAAGACGCAAAAAATTGCGAGAGAGAGAAAAAATCAGCATTGACTTGCATTTCTTATCTTGCAGTGAGGCCCATTATGCACTATGCTGGGCACAGGTCAGGGATACGAGTGTGTTCCGCCTTTCTGTATCCAAATGTTTTTGGATGAGATCTTGTCCGTTTCAGAGGAGATGATTGATATGAAGACCACCGCTTTCATTATCGTTGCTGGTTTCGCCGCGGCTGCCAGTGCTCAGACCATGACCCTCAGCTGGACCACCAGCGGCACCATCTTTGATGGTGGCACTGGTACCGCCACGCTATGGGCCTCCATGGACCCCGGCGCAACCGGCTTTGCTGGTTCCATCTACGACTTCAGCACTGACGGTGCTGGCACTTACATCTTTGACAACCTGCTCGATGCCCTCACCAACGACGGCACCGACGACGGCATGGGCAATGTCACCAACATCGAGTCCTTCCAGCTCCCCCCCTTCTTCAACCCCGACTTCGTCGCTGACAACCCCATCGCCATCGCCACCTTCACCTACACACCCGACACCTACACACCCCACACTGTCAGCTTCACAACCGCCAACCACCAGAACTTCTCGGTCTACACCGATGACTTCGGCACCTCCGCCGAGTACGCTGGTGTCGTCAACGGCGGCTCCTTTGATGTCGTCCCGGCTCCCGCTTCCATGGCTCTTCTCGGCCTCGGCGGCCTCGTCGCCACCCGTCGTCGTCGCTAATCGACACGACCCGTGATCGACTGATCACAACCTGAAACCTTGACACCCCCGCTTGAAAGAGCGGGGGTGTTCGTTTTTCTCTCCCCCCACCGCTTCCTCCACCCGCCTTCCCCCTGATACACTCCTCAATACCTATGGCAAAGCCCCCCAACAAATCCGCAAGCCGAACACGACTCGAAACCGTCGAACCCATCGGCAAGCGGGTCCTCGTCCGCAAAGACGAAGACAAAAAGACAACAAAGAGCGGCATCCACCTCCCAGACAAAGTCGAAATACCCACCCTCACAGGCCGAGTCATCGCCATCGCCGCCCAGATCGACCGCGACGACGACTACCCCATCCGAAACTACGACCGCGTCCTCTTCAACCCCAAGCACGCGATCCCCGTCGATTTCGAGGGCGACAACCGCCTCTTTGTCATCCCCATCGAGGATATCGTCGCGGTCTTCCGCACCCAGGCTGACGAGGGGTAGCACAGTGCCCGACCACGCAACCCCCCCGCCACCTCCTGCCACTCTCCTCGGCCCGCTCGAACAACTCCCCGACCCCCTGCCCATCCCCACAATCGACCTCGCCACACCACCACTCCGCGCCTGCCTCCGCCCGCCAGGCTCAAAGAGCCTCACCAATCGCGTCCTGATGCTGGCCGCACTCGCCCAGGGAGAGAGTCGCCTCACCGGTGCTCTCACCGATGCGGACGATGCCCGACAAATGCTCCTCGCCCTCACCCTTCTCGGTGCAGGAATCAAGCGCACCGGCGAGGACGAGATCACCATCCAAGGTGTCGGAGGCAGATGGCCAGTCCCCAAAGAGGGCATCGCACTCGACCTCCAAAACGCCGGCACAGCAACCCGATTTCTTGCAGCCGCTAGCGCCCTCGCAACAGGCCCAATCACAATCGATGGCAACGCCCGTATGCGCCAACGCCCCATAGGCGAGCTGGCCGCCGTCCTCCCCGCCCTGGGTCTCCAGATCGAATACCTCAACACCCCCGGCTCCCCCCCCCTCCGCCTCACACCCGCAATGCACACCCCAAAGCATGTCGCCATCGAGCTGCAAACAACCCAATCAAGCCAGTTCATCTCCGCCCTCCTTATGCTCGGCCCCTGGCTCGAGGGCGGCATCACACTCCGCCTCCAAGGCGAAGTCACAAGCCCCCCCTACATCTCGATGACCCTCCGCCTCCTCGACCGCCTCGGAGCCCAGGTCCGGATGAGCGAAAACCTCCGCGTCCTCAGGGTTGGCCCCCCCACCCTTCGCAAACTGGGGCTGCGAGCCTTCGAGTACGCCGTCGAGCCTGATGCCAGCGGAGCGACCTATTTCTGGGCAGCCGGGGCGATGCTCCCGGGGGCAAGTGTCGGGATCGAGGGGCTGAGCGCCGACTCGCTCCAGGGCGACTCGAAGTTCCCGGAGCTGCTCGAGCGGATGGGTGCCCGCGTCGAAGCCACACCCGCAGGCGTCACAACCATCCACGCCCCGCAGAAACTCACCCGCATCGATGCCGACATGACCGACATGCCAGATGCCACAATGACCCTCGCTGCCGTCTGCACCTTCGCCCCCGGCCGCTCCGTCCTCCGAGGCCTCCGCACCCTCCGCGTCAAAGAGACCGACCGCATCGCTGCCTTGCAAGCCGAACTCCGCAAAGTCGGTGTCCGCGTCGAGCACGATGTCTCCGAAGACCCTGACGCCCTCTCCATCACCCCCCCTGACACCGGCATCGACTGCACCCCCGCTGCCCCCCCTGTCGAGTTCGACACCTACGACGACCACCGCATGGCCATGTCCCTGGCCCTCATCGGCCTCCGCCGCCCCAACTGCCTCATCCGCGACCCCGCCTGCGTCCGCAAGACCTACCCCACATTCTGGGCCGATCTGGTGAGGCTCTATCCGCCCGAGATCGTGCCCTGAGGAACCTCTGAACAATCAGTGGGGTGGGTGTCACGCAGTGGGGTGGGTGTCTCGCCCGCCGTATCCGAAGCAGAATTGCCATTGCTGATAGGTTCGTGCAGAGTGTTCAGAGATTCCCTCTCAGGAAATCCTCCCCATTCTCCACAATCCCCGCTTGCATTCAACCCACAATACACTATAACAACCACAACATGCACCGATGGAAACCGGTGTCATCACAGGGATCTGCCATAACGGGAAACACCACAATGCCATCATGCATCGTCAGACCAGACACCCCACACCCCACCAACCAACCTGCTCGACTCGCACGCACGCTCGCTGCATGCCTGACGCTCTTCACCATCGCAACCGCGCCCACCCACGCCCAGTGCGTAATCGGCGACTACGCCACATCCGGGGCCGGCGGGGTCGCGGTCGTGGGCTCGACCACCTATATCGCCGATGCCGGCAACAACAACGGCAGAAGGCTCGCCATCTTCGATACCAGCAACCCGGAATCACCCGCCTTTCTCGGGGCATGGCTCGCCGAAGGCGGAGGCTTTGTCAACGATGTGGTCGTCGTCGGCGACACCGCCTTTATCGCCAGCCGAGGGTCGTATGTCGATGGGCTCTCGATCGTTGATGTCAGCGATCCAACAGCCCCCGTCAAGATCGGCGGCTACAGCATCCCGGGCAGCCCAAGAAGGCTGACCGTTGTCAACAACATCGCCTATGTCGCCGCAGGTCTCTACGGCGATCTCCAAATCATCGATGTCAGCAATCCTGCTGCGCCTCTCTTGCTCGGCGTGCAAGATACCTACTGGGCCATGGATGTCGCCGTCGCCGACAACATCGCCTATGTCGCCGACAGAGGAGGCGGATTGAAGATCATCGATGTCAACGATCCGGCTTCCCCGTTTCTGCTCGGATCGATCTGGACACTGGATGCCGCCTACGGCGTCGCGGTGGTCGGCTCCATCGCGTATGTCGCCACCGACTTAAATGGTGGTCTGGTCACGCTCGATGTCAGCGATCCCACATCCCCCCAGATACTTGGCTCCTACGACACGCCACACTATGCTGTGGATGTTGTCGTTGAAGGATCTCTCGCCTATGTCGCGGATTCATTCACGGGTCTCTTGGCAATCGATGTGAGTGACCCCACTTCTCTCTCACTCGAGTACCGATACGACACGCCGGGGAGTGCAAAAGCTTCGGTGCTTGCCGACCCCTACGCCTATGTTGCCGACGGAAACAACGGCCTCCAGATCATCAA
>JAJRZG010000201.1 GCA_024275365.1 Planctomycetota bacterium
GAGTTTGTGCGGAGTATCGACTTTGAGCCGTCGGGCCGGGCGTTTGATGCAGCGTTTGAAGATTGAGGTATCGCTATGAGTCACAGACTGAAACTCGGTATGGTCGGCGGTGGTCAGGGCGCCTTCATCGGTGCGGTGCATCGGGCGGCTGCAAGGCTTGACGGGGACATCGAGCTTGTGGCCGGGGCGCTCAGTTCGACGCCAGAGAAGTCAGTCACCAGCGGCAAGGAACTTGGCCTTGCCGACGACCGCTGCTATCCAACATGGCAGGCGATGCTCGATGGTGAACTTGCCAGGCCCGCCGACGAATGCATCGACATGGTGTCCATCGTCACGCCCAACCACGCCCACTACGAACCAGTCAAGGCCTTCGCCGATGCGAGCTTTCATGTCATCCTCGACAAGCCGATGGTCAACACCATAGAACAGGCCGAGGACTTGGTCCGCACCGTGCGTAAACGCAATGTGATATTTGCCGTGACCTACAACTATTCCGGCTACCCGCTTGTCAAGCAAGCCCGCGAGATGATCTGCTCCGGTGAACTCGGCGAGGTCCGCAAGGTTGTCGTCGAATACAACCAGGGCTGGCTGGCTGAAAAGCTGGAAGATGCCGGCCAAAAACAGGCCGATTGGCGCACCGACCCGGCCCGCTCCGGCGTCGGCGGCTGCATCGGCGACATCGGCAGCCACTGCGAGCAGCTTGTAAGTTATATGACAGGACTCGAAGTTGACAGCCTCTGCGCCGACCTCACCTCGTTTGTCCCCGGCCGCAGGCTCGATGATGATGCCAACCTCCTCCTCCGCTTCAAGCCCATTGATGGAGCCCAGCCCGCCCGGGGCCTCCTCTACGCCTCACAGATTTGTATCGGTGGCGAGAACGACCTCCGCATCAGAGTCTGGGGCACCAAGGGCAGCCTGGCGTGGCATCAGGAAGACCCCAACCAACTCCTCGTCCACCGCCTCGGCAAGCCCGATCAGGTCTACCGCCGAGGAAACGACTACCTTTGCGACGCGGCAAAGGGCGCGACCAGACTCCCCGCCGGCCATCCCGAGGCATTCCTCGAAGCCTTCGCCAATGTGTACGCCGGAGCGGTCAAGGCGATCCGCGCAGGCGCAGGCGCACAAGGACCACAACAGTTCGACTTCCCCGGCGTCGAAGACGGTGCACGCGGTGTCCGGTTCATCCACAAAACTGTCGAGAGCAGCACAAGTGAGGCCAAGTGGACGCGGCTTTGAGGGAAGTGTCTCTACGAGCCCCGAGCGCAAGCTCGGGTTCACGAATGGTCTGTTGTACAGGCACAATCCGGTCCTGTACTCGCGCACAGGGCTCGTAAAGGCAT
Source organism: Planctomycetota bacterium (assembly GCA_024275365.1). Classification (GTDB taxonomy): domain Bacteria; phylum Planctomycetota; class Phycisphaerae; order Phycisphaerales; family UBA1924; genus PNC22. The sequence continues at coordinate 1,341 of JAJRZG010000201.1, forward strand.
AAGACACATACCTCTCAGCCAGCAATATCAAGCGGCCCGGCGGGGGGGCACATACCACTGTTGACAGCATCGGTGTAGAGCCGTTCAAGCGCAGCCCGCCCTGCATCACCCATATCAGCGGTCAGGTCATTGACATACATACCGAGGTAGCGTTCGACCAGCGCATCGTCGGCCCACTCGGGTCGTTCGCCGACACGCTCGAGCAGGATGCGGCGGCAGATATCGGGGTGGGCGCGGGCGTGCGCGATCGACTCGGCGAGCAACTTGGCAATCGTCTCGGTTGCCCCCTCGCCGTGCCGGGCGTCGAGGTCGCGCCGCACCACATTGAGCCCCAACGGCAGCAGCAGATCAGTCTGCTTCTTCCACCACGACCCAAGGTCAATCACCTGCTTGAGCCTCAGGGCTTCGTGTGTGAGCTGGGCCTCGTGGATGAGCAGCCCCGCCTGCACCCTGCCCGCCGCAACCGCCGGGGCGATCGCCTCGAAGGGCATGATCTCGTAGTCGAAGGGCTGGCCCAGCACGATCGAGAGCACGAGGAAGGCGGTGGTGCGGTCGCCGGGCACGGCAAACTTCGGCTTCTGGCCGCGGAGGC
>JAJRZG010000202.1 GCA_024275365.1 Planctomycetota bacterium
GCCATGCCGCCGCGGTATCGCTTCCAGGTGCGGGTGTCACGGGTGTGTGGCGTGTAGGCAAGCCAGGTGCCATCGTCACTGAGGGCGCCGTTGGCGCCGTAGGGGACAGGCAGAAGTGTCGGCAGCCCGCCCTCGGGTGAGACGGTGAGGATGTTAGTCTGCCTGCCCGAGCCGGCCATGCCGCTCTGGAAGAAGAGCAGGTTGCCATCAGCAGCCCAGTCGGTGAGCCACTCGAATCCAGGGTGGTGGGTGACGCGGTGCGGGATACCGCCGGTGACGGGGATGGTGTAGAGATCACGGCCGCCGTCGTAGTTGCCGGTGAAGGCGATGGATTGGCCGTCGGGGCTGAACTTGGCGAGTGCCTCCGGGCCTGCGGGGCTTGAGAGCTTGGTCGCCGAGCCGCCGGTCTTGGGGACGACCCAGAGGTCGTTGGCGTAGCTGAAAACGATGTGGGTCTGGCTGACATCGGGGTAGCGGAGCATCCCGGCATGGGGGATGGTCTGCTGGGCGGTGGCCGCAGCCCCGGCGAGGGTGACGATCGCGCCTGCCAGCAGGCAGGTCGCGTGGGAGGAAGTCGGACGCATCGGGGTTCTCCTTGGCCTGTCGAAATGATGCCCCCCGCGGGCACGCCAAGGCGGGGGGCTGACCCCCTTCTTCGGGGGATGGAGTTATCGGTTTCACGGGTAAGAGGTTAGGGCGACAGATCGCCCCATGCCCATCCTGGAACCAGATACCCGGAGGTTGGGAGGCGACGGGGGCGTTGTTGCCCACGGGCGATTGGCGTTTCCTCTGGCCTGCTGATCCCGGCCACGCTCTCCCGGTCTCGTGGATATGTGACGGAAGCCGTTGCACCACAAGACATCAATGTGTCGCACAAAAGGGTATCCAAGCCGTGTGTTGTGCCCAAAGTCGGGTGGTTGCGGAGACGACTGGGTGACGACCCCACCCCATCAAGCTGAGGGGTCGTACACTTCTCGTCAGCACCCCAGAACTCACACCCATGGGGCTCTCACCAGGAGGAGGAGTTGGCATGAGTACCTTCTATCAGCTTGATTTCGAGAGGCCGATCATCGAGATCGAACGGGAGATCGAGGCGGCTGAGCGAGTGACCAAGGCCGCCAGCCCCGCTGCTGAGGTACCCGCACTCGGTGGCATCGCCGATGCGGTGGCCGGGGTCGAGGGAGCGGCCAGCCCGGACCTTGATGCTCTCCGGGCCAAACGCCAAAAGCTCCTGGAAGACCTCTACACCCAGCTCAGCCCCTGGGACACCGTCCGCGTCGCCCGGCACCCGAATCGACCACAGACCCGGGACTACATCGACCGCCTCTGCCGCGACTTCTGCGAGCTCCACGGCGATCGGCGCTTCGGCGATGACCCGGCGATCGTCACCGGCTTTGGACGCATCGGGTCGATCAAGTGCCTGCTCGTCGGCCACCAGAAGGGCAAGACGACCAAAGAGAAGCTGGCGTGCCACTTCGGGTGTGCGCACCCGGAGGGGTATCGCAAGGCCCTGGCAAAAATGAAGCTCGCCGAGAAGTACGGCTTGCCGATCGTGACGCTGGTTGATACGCCCGGGGCCTATCCGGGCCTCGGGGCTGAGGAACGCGGCCAGGCCGAGGCGATCGCGGTGAATATGCGGGAGATGTCGGTGCTGCGGACGCCGATCGTGAGCATCGTGATCGGCGAGGGAGGCTCGGGGGGGGCGCTTGGCATCGCGGTCGCCGACCGGGTGGCGATGCTCCAGCACTCGTGGTATTCAGTCATCAGCCCCGAGGGGTGCGCAGCCATCCTCTGGAAGCAGGCCAACGAGCAGACCAACAACGCCGCAGCCATCGCCCTGAAGCTGACCGCCCGGGACAACCTCGAGCTTGGGATCATCGACGCCGCGATCCCCGAGCCGATGGGCGGGGCCCACCGCGACCCGGCCGGGGCTGCCGCAAACCTTGAGCGATGGGTGATCGAGGAGTTGACCCAGTTGCGTGAGGTGAACCCGGATGTGCTCGTCGAGCAGCGGTACGCCCGATTCCGCAAGCTGGGGTCGTATATCGAACACCCGGCCGAATTCGAGTCGAGCGGGGCGGACTGATGCCTGGTAGGGGTTCTCCTGGGTGAGGTCCGAAGAATCAGGGGGAAATTATTGACTTCCCGGGCCAGAGGGACTATTTTCCCCCCGCGCAGCACAAAGGGGGCGGTGCCCCCGGGAGCCCATTTTGGCGAAGAAAGTCACCAAGAAAAAGGCGACAGCACGCAAGGTTTCAGCCTCGAAACCGGCTGCAAAGAAAGCTGCGCCAAGCAAAACAACTCCCAAGAAAGCTGCACCCAAAAAGGCTGCCAAGAAAGCCGCCAAGAAAGCAGCGAAAAAGCCGGTGGCAAAGGTGTCCACAAAGACACCGCCAAAGAAACCTGCCGCAAAGACAACTTCCAAGGGTCAGGCCAAGAAAGCCGCACCCAAGAAAGCCGTGACGAAAAAAGCCCCCGCAAAGGCCGATCCCAAGAAAGTCACGGCCAAAAAAGTACCCGCAAAGAAACCCACAACAAAGAGCGCCGCCCAAAAGAAGCTCACTCCAAAGAAAGCCTCATCCACAAAGCCGGATGGAAAGTCAGCAACCGCAAAGGCTCCAGCGACCACACCAGATGCAACTCCCGCCGACAACAAATCTGGCCGCAAGGGTATCACCATTGTCACACCCCAAAAGTTGAGGCGAAAAAGGGTCGTCGCAAAGAAGCCCCCAGCACTCGTACCCCCGCTCTCGGGTTCGATCCTTGGCATGGGCATCAGTGGCGGGAAGCCGTTGATCCAGTCTGGACCCAAGGCACCCCCCATCATGGACGAGCAAACCCATGGGATAGAAAGTTCGGGCAAGAAGCCCAAGTCGCCGTTCACAAAGAAACAGCTTGACAAATATCACGAGATCCTGATCCAGAAGCGGCATGAACTCCTCGGCGATATCGACTCCATGGAGAGCGAGGCGCTCAAGAGCGAAAGCGGGGCACTCTCACACCTGCCACAACACATGGCAGAGCAGGGCAGCGAGGCGTACGAACAAACGCTCTCGCTCGATCTCGCCCAAGCCGACCGCAAGCTCCTCATCGAGATCGATGCTGCCCTCGATCGCATTGCTGCCAAGACTTACGGCTTGTGCGAACACTCCGGGAAGCCGATCAGCAAAGAACGCCTCAACGAACTCCCCTGGGCGCGATACTCGATCGAGGCAGCCCGCGAGATGGAACGCCGGGCAACCTGACCGTGGCACAACGCGCTACCCCTCTTCCCCGTCCAGAGACCCCCGCGTGGCAATCGCTGAGGGCGTGGGTCTTCCTCGCCGTCGTCACCTTCGCCGGAATGGCAGCCGACCTGGTGAGCAAGTCCGTAGCGTTCCGCTCGATCGCGGACACCCCGGTCATGATCGATCGCGCCATGGTCATCGAGTTGACAAACCAGGGCCGGGGGATCGAGTCGCTCTTGCCTCCACACACGCCACGGACGGCCATCCCCTATCTACTTGAGTTCCAGCTCGTGCTCAACAAGGGCGCAGTCTTCGGGCTCGGCGCAGGCAAGCGGTGGGTCTTCGTGATCTTCACCGTGGCGGCGATCGTCATTGGCCTCTGGGCATTTGGTCGCTGGACACACGCACGCGATCGGTCTGCCCATATGGCGATCGGGCTGGTCCTCGCGGGGGGGCTCGGCAATGTCTACGACCGCCTGGTCTTTGCCTGCGTGCGAGACTTCATCCACCCGCTGCCGGGTGTCCGCCTGCCCTTTGGGTGGCACTGGCCTAACGACCCCTCGGGCGAGGTCTGGCCCTGGGTCTCCAATGTCGCAGACCTCTTCCTGATCGTCGGTGTGGTGGTATTGATGCTTGCAATGTGGCGACCCCATGCCACGCAGCAGGACGAGAACTCCTCCTCAACCATGAGCGAGTAAAGCATCTCGAGGCAAGGTAGAGCAGGTACTTCGGTGTGCCAAAGCCATTGTGGCCGAGCGGAACCCCCGGCACGGCCACAAGAGCCGTGACACAGGCGACGAGAGGCATGAACACGCTCTAACTCACCACCGACCCCGCCCGCTCGCGGAGGCTGTCGATCAGCGATCGGACTTCTTCTGCCATGCGGGTGTTGGGGAACTCGTTGATGATCCGCTCCCCGATCCTGGCTGCATCCCGCCACCGTTTGTCCCGCACCGCGAGCTTGAATGAGGCACCGAGATTCTCGCGGGCCTTGCCGATAATGCCCCGAGCCAGCTCACGATATGGCTCAGCGTCGTCCTCACTGAGATACGCATCGAGCTCTTTGAGCAACGCCATAGCCTCATCAACACCCTCACCCTGAGCCGCGTGCAGGAACCGGCGTTCGAGGTCGGTCTTGTACCGTTCACGGGCGTTCTCCACACGCTGGAGCAGACCCGCGACACGCGTCGAGTCCGGGTAGAGCCTCTGGATGCTGGCAGCATGGTTGATCGCGTGGTCCCAACGACGCTGGACAATCAAGCCGTCAAGGGACGCGATGGATTCGGCGACATTGCGATCGCGTGTCGCCGAGCGCACCTGCTCGACCCGCTGGCGATACTTCTCCGCGTCTTCTCGATACCCAAACCGCTCGGCAAGCTCTTCACACAGGATCACCGCCGCGTCCCAGTCCTCAGCAGTGATATCTTCCTTGATCGCACGGATCAGCAGCTCGCGTTCGCGGGCTCGGTTGAGCACACGCCGGGCATCATCAGAGAGTGCCTGAAACTCCCGGAGCTGATCGACCGAGCCCCGGATGGCCCGCATCTCACCGAGCAGAGCGTCCATGGTCTGGGCATCAAGCCCCCCGGGGGTTGCGCTGCTCACGCTCATAAAGCTCACCGGCGCGACCGCAAGGACAAGCACAACCGCAAGCCCGCCCAACGCAACCACCCCAAGGTTGTCGGTCATATACCCATAGATCACAAGCGCAACAGCCGCGACAGCCGAGGCACCATACGCGAACGCCAGGCGAGTTAATAACTCTCCTGGCCGGTTGGCTGTAGGGCTTTGGGGAGCTTCCTGCAAACTCATGACTGTGCTCCTTCCTCGGGCACTTGTAGAATCAGTCTCTAACTGCCCGGTGTCTCCTCGCCACAGTTGCGATGCACAGGCACCAGGCAGAGAAACCGTAGCCCCGCGCCTGAGGCCTTGAACTGGTGCTCCTCATCAGCTGGCACAAAGACAACATCGCCAGCCCGCACGGGTTGCTCACTGCCCTCAAGCAGCACGGTACCCTCGCCGCTGATGATGAAGACCTCGTGCTCATAGTCGTGGGCGTGCCTTGGGGTATAACCACCAGCCTCGACCCGGATATTCCGGAGGGAAAAGTTGGGTGCCCCGTCCTCTCGCCCGACCATGACAGCCATAGTCGTGCCCTCGGCCCCCGCCATCTGGACCGGCTCCATGGGTGCCTCCTCGATATTGCGGATGACCATGCCGAACTCCTTGCTCCCGGCCTGACCGGGCGTGGACACACAGGGGCTGGCCCGATCGCAGCTCCTCCGGCTATTGTACAGGAGATTGGAGACCAGATGAATACCAACACCAACCTCAC
>JAJRZG010000203.1 GCA_024275365.1 Planctomycetota bacterium
ACCCCCGCCCGTCAAGGGCAGATCATCCGCATCCGGCCCAAGCATGTGATGACGCACGACAACACGGGGGCGGTCATCCCCAAGTTTTTGTCCATCTTCGAGGGGGCATCGAATGACCCAGGGGGGCAGGCGCACGACACAGGGGGGCAGGCTTTCCAGCCCGCGACTCCACAGATCGCCGACCCCTCGCAGCCCGTCTTTGCCATCGACCACGATATCCAGAACCATTCCCCCGAAAACCTCGGCAAATACGCTAAAATCGCCAAGTTTGCTGCTGACCACAAGATCGATCACTACCCCGCAGGCTCAGGGATCAGCCACCAGATCATGGTCGAGCAGGGGTACGCCGTGCCGGGGACGCTGATCGTCGGCTCCGACTCCCACTCGAACATCTATGGCGGGGTCTCGGCCCTGGGCACGCCCGTCGTCCGCACCGATGCCGCCTGCATCTGGGCGACCGGCCAGACCTGGTGGCAGGTGCCCAAGGTCGCCCGCTGTACGCTCAAAGGGAAGCTCAAGCCGGGTGTCGTCGGCAAGGATGTCATCATCGCCCTCTGCGGCATCTTTAATAACGACGAAGTCCTCAACCACGCTGTCGAGTTCACAGGCGATGGTCTCGCCAGCCTCTCGATGGACCATCGCCTCACCATCGCCAACATGACGACCGAATGGGGTGCCCTGGCTGGGGTCTTCCCCTTCGACGAGGTGCTCAAAGCGTACCTCCTCGAACGGGCGGACTACTTCGACCGTGGGACCGGCTTCCAGCCGGTGCGAGCCCGCCCCGGCACCCGCAACGAAAACTCCAAAGGCCACTACACACACGCCGATGTCGAAACATGGTGGGACAACCGCCTCACCCCCGACCCCGACGCCATCTACGCCATCGAGATCGAGATCGACCTGGCGACCATCACCCCCCATGTCGCCGGCCCCAACCATGTCAAGACCATGACCTCGGTCGCCGAGATGCAGGAGCGGGGCGTGCCGATCCATAAGGCCTACCTGCTCAGCTGCACCAACGCTCGCCTGGCCGATATTGCTGAGGCTGCGGGGGTGGTCAAGGGTAAAAAGGTTGCCGAGACCGTCGAGTTCTACATCGCAGCAGCCAGTGCCGAGATCCAGTCCCAGGCTGAGGCACTCGGCCACTGGCAGACGCTCCTCGAGGCCGGTGCTCGCCCCCTCCCCTCCGGCTGCGGCCCCTGCATCGGGATGGGCACCGGGCTGGTCGAGGCGGGCGAGGTGGCCATCAGCGCGACCAACCGCAACTTCAAAGGCCGCATGGGCAGCCGGGATGCGGAGGTCTACCTCGGCTCCCCGGCTGTGGTCGCTGCCAGCGCCATCGAGGGCCGCATTGCTGCCCCCTTCCCCGTCGAGCACACCGAGCCCGAAGCGCACGCAAGGAGCCAACCCACCGAGTCGGCCGCGCACGCAAGGAGCCACCCCGCCGATATCCTCGAAGGCTTCCCCGCGACCATCCAGGGCCGTACTCTTTCTCTCCCCACGGACAACATGAACACCGACGGCATCTTTGCCGGCAAGTGGACCTACAAGGACGACCTCACCCCCGACCAGATGGCCGAGGTCATCTTCGAGAACTACGACCCCGACTTTCACGACATCTACCAGCCCGGTGACATCCTCGTCGGCGGCCGCAACTTTGGCTCCGGCTCTTCCCGCGAGCAGGCCGCCACCGCACTCATCCACAAGGGCATCCCCTGCGTCGTCGCTGCCAGCTTCAGCGAGACCTACCGCCGAAACGCCTTCAACAACGGCTTTCTCTGTCTCGAGTGCCCTGCGTTGGTCGATCACCTGGCCGAGACGCTCGGGAAGGAGGCTCCCACCATCCCCGGCCCACCACTCACGATCGACTTTGCCGCCTCGACCATCACAGCCGGGGAGGCCTCGTTCCCCTTTACCCCCCTCTCGACGGTCGCCCAGGAGTTGGTCGTCGCAGGCGGGGCCGAGCCGATCGCCCGGGCGAGCCTCGCACCAGCCAGCACTTGAGCCCAGTGGGGTGGGCGTCTCGCCCGTCCGATCCCCCTCCGCCCTGCGGAGGGGGTGGCCGAGCGCAGCGATGGTCGGGGGAGGTGCGAAACCGTTCGCATACCCGCGAACCCCGCAACACACTGTATTTTCTTCGGCAACCGGTGCGCTCTCGGCAAATCCCGAAGGTTCCGATCTTTGTGCAGTACCGCACCTCCCCCGGTCGCTGACGCAACCACCCCCTCCTCAGGGAGGAGGGGGATCGCCTGGTGGGTTGAGGAGGGGGATCGCCACGCCCGCGCCATCGATGTATTAAATAGGTATCAGTCCCAACTGATCCCGCCTTCCAAAGTGCGCATGGCTGCAGAAAAAGAACGGTTTTCCGCCGATCCAAAGCACTGATACCCCGCGTCTGTTACGGGAAGAATGCCTACCCTTCGGGCCACAATACCCCGCACCATTTCAAGGTGCAAAAAGGAACTTACCCCAATGGCAAAGCACACGATCGCATGGATGCCCGGTGACGGCGTTGGCAACGAAGTCATGAAGGTCACCCGAACCGTTCTCGACAAAATCGGCCTCGATGCCGAGTACATCCCCGCCGACATCGGCTGGGAGTTCTGGTGCAAAGAGGGCAACCCCCTCCCCGACCGCACCATCGACATCCTCAAGAGCACCGATTGCGCCCTCTTCGGCGCGATCACCAGCAAGCCCCGCGACGAAGCAGCCGAGGAACTCGACCCCTCTCTCAAGAACAAGGGCCTCTCCTACTTTTCGCCCATCGTCCGCCTCCGTCAGCTCTTCAACCTCCACACCAACCTCCGCCCCTGCAAGGCGTACAAGGGCAACCCCCTCAACAGGCTCGGCGACGATATCGACCTGGTCGTCTTCCGCGAGAACACCGAGGGCTCCTATGGCGGCATCGAGTGGTTCCCGCTCCCCGAAAAAATCGCCACTGTCATGGCAGACCCCGAGGTTGGTATCCCCGACCGCATGACCAAGTGGTTCGACAAGGGCCTCGAGAATGTCGCCCTCTCGACGCGCATTATGAGCAAGCAAGGCTGCGAGAGTATCTGCCGACAGTCGTTTGAGTATGCCAAGAAGTTTGGCAGAAAGTCCGTCACGCTCGTTGAAAAACCCAATGTTCTCCGTGAGACCGGCGGCCTGATGACCCGTACCTTCCGCGAGGTCTCCAAGGACTACGCCGGCATCGAAGCCTGGGAAGCCAACATCGACGCGATGTGCATGTGGCTCATCAAAAACCCTCAAGATTACGATGTCCTTGTTGCTGAGAATATGTTCGGCGACATCATCTCCGACCTTGCTGCCGGGCTCGTCGGCGGGCTCGGGTTTGCGTGTGCAGCCAATATCGGCGACGAGTACGCCGTCTTCGAGCCGACCCACGGCTCTGCGCCCAAGTACGACGGCAAGAATGTCGTCAACCCCATCGCCATGATCCTCACCGCCAAGATGATGCTCGACTGGCTCGACGAAAAGGACATGGCAACCCGTCTCGAGGCGGCTGTTGCCGAGGTCATTGAGGAAGGCAAGGTCAGGACCTACGACATGGCTGGCGTCCGCGCCGGCACCGAGGGTGCTGCCTCCACCACCGAGATGGCCCAGACCATTGCGGACAAGCTCTAAGCAGCCAAGTGGGGCAGGCATCTCGCCCGTCTGATCCCCCTCCGCCCTGCGGAGGGGGTGGCCGAGCGCAGCGATGGTCGGGGGAGGTGTGGAACCCTTCGTATATCCGCAAAGCCTCGCGCTATCCTGTTTTCTGCTGCAACCTGAGCATGCTCTGCGTGTCCTGGAAGTGCCGATCTTTGTGCAGTTCCGCACCTCCCCCGGTCGCTGGCGCGACCACCCCCTCCTCGAGGAGGAGGGGGAGCACCTGATAGGGCGGACATCTGGCCTCCAGTGGGGCGGGTGTCTGGCCCGCCCCACTTTGTGTTTTTGGAAGGCCTTTACCAAACACACCCCTTTCCGATCCGCCTCAAGCCCCCCTTCTCCCGGGCCGATAAGCCCTGTGTGTCAGCCTCAAGTTCCATCAGCCCCCTCCAGCCCAAGTCGCTGCAGCAGCGGGTGCTCCGGCTCTGCATCCCCATGCTTGCTGTTCTTGCCATCGGCACCCT
>JAJRZG010000204.1 GCA_024275365.1 Planctomycetota bacterium
CCCACGCGGTCGCCCAGAGCCTGCCGCTGCACCCGCACGCGACCGAGGACGACCCCGGCCAAAGCGTGGTCTTTGGCGAGGCGTGTCGGCTGGGTCCCAGGTCGCTGGCCGAGTATGGCATCTCGTTTCGGCAGATCCCCTTCGAGTTGAAAGTGAGCTAGGCGATGGGCAGACTCGAACTCAAGGAATACCAGCGCGAGTGCCTCGGGGCGATCCGGGAATACTGCACCGAAACCCGCACGCGAAGAGTCGCCGAGGCGCTGCGGCCCGAGCGCGATGCCTTCGAGGTGGTCACGGGCAGGGCGGCGGACTACTACGCCCCGGAGGCCTTCGCGGGCACGCCCTATGTCTGCCTGCGGGTGCCCACCGGCGGGGGCAAGACGCTGATTGCGGCCCACGCGGTGGGCACCATCGCCCGGCACCTCGGGCACATGGATCGGCCGCTCTGCCTGTGGGTGACGCCGACGACGACGATCCGGGACCAGACGATCAACGGGCTGCGTAACCGCGAGCACCCGTACTACGCGGCGCTGGGCGAGAGCCTCGGGACGAGTGTTTCGGTGATGACCATCGGCGAGGCCCAGCAGGCGAGCAAGGCGATGATGGCGTCCGATGCGGTCATCATCGTGACGACAATCCAGGCCTACCGGATCGACAAGACCGACAATCGGAAGATCTACGACGACAACGGGTACCTGATGGACCACTTCGAGAATCTGCCCGGCTGGGCGCGTGAGCAGCTCAAAGAGGAAGATGGGCAGGTGCGGCTCTCGCTGGCCAACGCGATGAAACTGCGCGGTCCGATCGTCATCATGGACGAGGCCCACAACGCCCGCTCGAAGACTTCGTTTGAGTCGCTCGCCCGCTTCGGGCCGCTGGCGGTGCTCGAACTGACGGCCACCCCCCAGCACGAGCACAACCCCGAGAAAGAGAAGTACGCCAGCAATGTGCTCCACGCGGTCAGTGCGGTGCAACTCAAGAACGAGGGGATGATCAAGCTGCCCGTCGAGCTCGAATCAAGAGCCGACTGGCTCGAGGTGCTGGCGGTGACGATCGAGCGGCGCACGGCACTGGCGGCAAGCGCCGCGGCCTTTGAGGCCAAGAGTGGACGATACATCCGTCCAATCGCGCTGATTCAATCCCAGAACAAGAGCAAGGCCAAAGAAACTCACACCGCCGAAGCCGTCAAAGCCACACTCATCAACCCCGACGGCCCCTTCAAGCTCTCCCCCGATTCGGTGTACATTGATATCGGCACGATCAACGAGGTCGGGGATGCCGACCTGAGCGACCCGGCCTGCCCGAGCGAATATGTCATCACCGTCAACAAGCTCCGCGAGGGATGGGACTGCCCGTTTGCCTATGTGCTCGGCTCGATCGGCAATGTCTCGACCCCGACGGCGGTCGAGCAGATTCTCGGGCGCGTGCTGCGCATGCCCCACGCGACGCCCACGGGCGTGCCCGAACTCGACCGGGCCTATGCCATTGTGCAGAGCGAGAGCATCCTCGTAACCGCCAAGAGCCTCCGCGACGGACTCATCGAACAGTGCGGCTTTGACGCAAACTCGGTGGACGATGCCTTCCGGGTGGTCCGCGAAGATACCCAGCAGACGCTGCCCACCGCCTCGATCCCCGTGAGCACGCCGCCGGACATGAAAACACTGCCCGACGCGGTCCGGCTCAAGCTCGAATACAACAAGAAAGCCGGGGCGTTGTTGGTTCGAGGCACGCTCGACCGCGAACAGACGCAGGCGCTGCGGGACGCCGCGCAGACCCTGCAGGACAGGAACGCCGTCGAAACATATTTCGACCAGCAGCGGGCCTATGGCACTGCCGCCAAGAAACTCGACGAATACGCCGAGCCGCTGCGCATCCCGCAACTGGTGGTGCGCGATGGAGATCGAGTCACCCTCTTTGACCCGATCGAACTCGACGAGTTTTCGTGGGACCTCGACACCTGCGACCCGATCCTCACGGACGAAGACTTTCCGCTCGACTGGCGGGCGGGTTCCCATGTCACCATCGGCCCCGATACCAAAGGGGGGACGACCATCGGCTCGGTGACCCCGGTCATGGTCACGCAGCTTGCGCTCCTCGATGAGGGCGAGGACTGGACACGGGCCGAACTCGTCCGCTGGTGCAACGCCGAACTCCACCGTGGGCAAAGGTTCCTCGGTCTGACCGCCATGCAATCGCTTGCATGGCTCAACCGTGCGGTCGATGCGTTGGTGCACGATCGCAGCGCCGATATGGGGATTCTCGTGCGCAAACGCCACGCGCTGGCCGATGTCCTCATCGCCCGCATCGCCGCCCACGGCCGGGGGCAGGTCCGCAAGGTCGCCGATCTTCTCATCGCCGGTACCGCGAAGACACCGCTGGAGACCTCGTTCGACCTGCCGTGCATCATCGCCGAAGAGCGGTACGCCCCATACGAAACCGACGACGGGGCCTTCTCCTTTGCCAAACACGCCTTCGACAAGATCGCGGCCATGAACAGCGAAGAGGCAGAGTGTGCCAAGCGGATCGACGACCATCCCGCCGTCGAGCGCTGGGTCCGCAACCTCGAGTCCGAGAGTGCCGAGGGGTTCAGCCTACCCCTCTCGCCGGGGCGGTTCTTCCCCGACTTTGTCTGCGAACTCACCGATAGCCGAGTCGCGCTGGTCGAGTACAAGGGGGGGCATCTGGCTGGCGACCCCAAACAACTCCACAAGAAGGCGGTCGGGGAGCTGTGGGCCAGACAATCGCTAGACAAGGGGGTCTTCGTTTGGGTGGCCGACAAGGATTGGTACGCGCTGGAAGCGAAGCTCGGGACGCCCGAAACCAGGCCGGGTTGAGCCGCGACGGACGACAGCCAAACACACACCGGTAATCGTGCCTGTTCTCGGACGGACCAATAAAAACGGTGATTGGAGGCCGCTCGTTAGTGGTGTTCCCCGTCTCGTGGGACGAGACGGCTGACTTGCGCGACGAGACGGCTGTCGCGCGGGACGAGACGGCTGACTCGTGGGACGGGGAAGCCTCCCCGCGCGACGAGTCGACGACCTTGCGCGACAAGGAGGCTTGC
>JAJRZG010000205.1 GCA_024275365.1 Planctomycetota bacterium
GAATCGACGGCTTCGTGGGAGGAATCGGCGGCTTCGTGGGAGGAATCGGCGACCTCGCGGAGTATGGGGGGCACTGCACGCGGGCTGGAAAGCCCGCGCCCCTGATAAACTGCACGCGGACTGGAAAGCACACACCCCTGATATCATGGGAAGCTTGCAGGCTGGAATAGCCGTGATGGTGGAGTCTGACTCGGATCATGCCCATGCAGAGCCAAGGCCGTGGCACCCGGCACCCGGCGAGAGACCACACCTTCGCCCCGCCGGGGCTCACCCCTCTCACGCAACCGACCACCCCGGGTTGCACCCGGGGCTATGAACCTGCGCCCCATCCGGGGCTGGGCCAGGCTGGCCTGTGCTGGCTGGGACGCACCGACCGCATCCCGAAAACCCTCTGGCTCACACGCGACCGATCGTGCTGTCTATCGACCCGAGAGGCACCTATAGTGGCTCCCGAGGCCGCGAGATTGGCAGGTGTTGCACAAGATCACGGTCGCGTGGGACCGGAACCCCCACCCCCACGAAGGTGCCCCCATGACGAATACCCCCATGACGAGTACCCCATTTCCCATAGAGACCGACAAAGCCGGACCCTTTGGTGGCATCTCTACCTTCTCTCTCGATCAGCCGGGCAAGCCGGTCGTCGTTCTCGATGAAGCACTCATCAGAGGATCGACGCCACGCTCGACGCGATCCCCGAGACCTGCGCCGGCCTCGTCATGGCATCGGCAAGCGAAAAAGTTTTCGTGGCGGGGGCCGATCTCAAAACAATCGCCGAGCTTGAGGAAGACGCCCTCGACCGATATCTTGCGTTTGGGCAGCGGGTCTTTGGTCGGCTCTCGCAACTCCCCTTCCCAACTGCTGCTGCGATCAACGGGGCTGCCCTCGGCGGGGGTCTGGAACTTGCAATGCACTGCGACGGGCTGATTGCCGCTCCATCAGCAAGCGGGAAGCCCTACCCGATCGGCCTGCCCGAGGCTGGGCTGAGTATCTGCCCGGGATGGGGTGGGACGAACCTGCTCCCGGCTCGCATGGATCCCGCTGAGGCGATCCGGCTCACCGCGATCGGGAAGCCGATGAAGTTTGATGAGGCGCACGGGGCCGGGCTCTTTGACGCGGTAGCCGAGTCAGCCGAGGCACTGCTCGTGACGGCAAAGGGATGGGTTGCCGAGCGCGCAACCCACGGCCGACCCGAGCGCGACGGTGCGCCGAGTCGGTGGATCGGTCGATCAAACATCGCAGCAGATTGTGTCGCGGCGCTCGATGCGTTACCCCCCGATCTCCCCGACACCGGTTCGGCGCGCGCGGTTGTCGCAGCGGTTGATGTCGGCCTGACCGAGGGCTGGCAGGCGGCGCTCGAGTGTGAACGCCGCCACCTGATTCACCTCCGCCGATCGCCCGAGGGTGCTGCGGCAATACAAGCGTTCTTTGCGCGGTCGGCTGCAAAGTCGTAGCGGCCCAGACCCCGGCTCGATGCTCGCAGCCTGGCTGCTGAGCGGTAGATAATCCCCACGGTACGCCCCACCAATAACGCGGGCGAGGAGCTTTGAGAGATGGCTGATCTGAAGACGATGAAGGGTGTCACTGAGAAGGACCGCAAGCTCATTGCCGAGGCCGACGCGCTGCTCGGCCCTGAGCCCGAATCCATGGGGTTTGTCAAAAACCTCTTCTGGGGACGCTTCCAGGAAGACATGGTCCTGCCTTTCCCAGAACCCCCGGCTGAAGAGGTCGCACGGTGCGATCAGCTGCTTGCAGAGCTCGGGGACTACCTCAAAAACGAGCACCCCTCAATCCAGATCGATCAGGAGCAGGAGATCCCACGGTGGGTGGTCGATCGGCTCTTTAAGATCGGTGTCATGGGGATGACCATCGCCACGGAATATGGCGGCGGTGGCTACGGCATCACCAGCTACAACCGCGCCCTCGAGCTCATCGGTCGCTACTGCGGCTCGTCGGCGGTCATGGTCAGCGCCCACCAATCGATCGGGTGCAAGGCGCTCATGCTCTTTGGCAACGAGGAGCAGAAAAAACTCTGGCTCCCACACCTCGCCAACGACTGGCTCAGCGCGTTCTGCCTCAGTGAGCCCAATGTCGGGTGCGATGCGGGCGGGCAGGAAACGATCTGCGAGGTCAGTGAGGACGGCGAGTACTACACCATCATCAGTGGCGAAAAGAAGTGGGCGACCAGCGCCTCGATCTCGGGGCTCTTCACCGTCATGGCCAACCAGAAGATGCCCGACGGGAAGGTCAAAGTCACCGCCCTGGTCTGCACGCCCGATATGGAAGGGATCGACATCTTCCAGGAAAACCGCTCAAAGTGCGGTATCCGGGGCACATGGCAGGGTCGGCTTCGGTTCAACAATGTCAAGGTTCCCAAGTTTAACCTGCTGCACAAGGAAGGCCGCGGCATCAATGTTGCGCTCACCTGCCTCAACTTCGGGCGGTGTACCCTCAGCGCAGGGATGCTCGGCGGGGCTCGCCAGGCGATGGAGCAGGCGGTCAAGTGGAGTCAGACTCGCTATCAGTTCGGCGATGCGCTCAGCGACAAGGAACTCGTCAAGCAGCGCATCGCCAACATGTCTGCCCTCTGCTACGCCTCGGATGCGGTGCTCTATATGACCACCGGCATGCTCGACCGCAACGACCAGGACATCATGATCGAGACCGCCCTGTGCAAGTGCTTCTGCTCAGAGATGGGCTGGCGGGCGGTCAACGACGCGATGCAGATCATGGGCGGTGAGGGCTACATGACCGAGAACGAGGTCGAGCGGATCTTCCGCGACTCCCGCATCAACCTCATCGTCGAAGGCTCAAACGACCTCATGTGGTCGTTCATCTTTGCCTATGGCGGCAAGCAGCTCGGCGAGTGGATGCTCGGTATCCGAGACGCATCACTTGGCACAAAGCTATCCCAGATCGGGAAGATCATCCCGCTCGGTGCCGAAGTCTTCCTGGGCATCCGCAAGCGCGCACCCAAGATCACCAAGATCGACCCATCCCTCCGAGAACCTGCAGACCGCCTTGGCAAGCTCATCAGCGAGTTTACCTATCAGTTCAAGCAGGCTGCAAAGCGCTACGACGCGACACTCATGAACCGGCAAGCGGTGCAGGCACGGCTCGCGTTTATCGCGATCTATCTGCACGGCTGGACCTGCACGCTCAGCAAACTTGATCAGGATATCCGCAGGCATGGTGCCAATGGCGGGGTCGAGTTTGCCCGCGACAAGGCGGCTGCGATGCACTTCTTTGATCTTGCAGAACTCGAGATTCAGAGGTATTTCCGCGAGCTCTATTACAACGCAGACGACACGATGTTTAAGGCTGCCGAGACGGCTCTTGCGCACAGCGATACCCAACCCGCGTCGGACTTCTACATCCCCGAGGGAACCCCGACCGAGTTTCGTGGGAAGGGTCGCGTGCCGGACCAGACGGGGATCAAACAGTTCCCGGGCAAGAGCCGTCAGCAGTCGCCCGCGGGGTAAAGAGGGTCGGTCGTGCCGACCGGACTATGATTGAGAGTTCGGTGGAAGAGGCTGGCTGTATGATCAGATGTGCCCAACCGGGTCTGCCCGAAACGGGGTGCTGCGCACGGCACCGAGTGAACGCGGGCAAGCCCATCGGAGACCAGGATGCCGAAGAAAGTAGTCTATTCAGCGAACATTGAGCACATGCAGATCCTCGATGAGGATGGCACGCTCGATACCAAACTCGCCAAGGGCACGCTCACGGACGAACAAGTCGTCTATCTCTATGAGCAGATCACGACCTGTCGCCAGTTTGACGAGATCGCCTTCAAGCTCCAGCGGTCAGGACGCATGGGCACCTACCCGCAGAACAAGGGGCAGGAGGCCAACGCTGTGGGTGCCGGGCTCGCCCTGCGCAAGGGGCACGACTGGATTGTCCCCTGCTATCGCGAGAACGCGGCCCTCTTTATGCACGGCCTGCCGATGCACTACATCCTGTTGCACTGGATGGGAGATGAGCGGGGGAACCAGATCCCTGAACAATGCAACCAGACCCCGATCGCCATCCCGATCGGGACGCACATGCTCCATGCTGCCGGCATCGCGTGGGCGTGCAAGCTGCGGGGCGAAGACCGGGTTGTCGCGACCTTCTTTGGTGACGGGGCAACCAGCGAGGGCGACTTCCACGCCGCGATGAACTTTGCGAGCGTGATGCAAGCCCCGGTCGTCTTCTATTGCCAGAACAACCAGTGGGCAATCAGCACACCCCGCGAAGTGCAGATGAACTCAGAAACCGTCGCACAAAAGGCCCTTGCCTACGGCATGCCGACGATCCAGATCGATGGCAACGATATCTTCGCGACCTACAAGGCGACGCGCGATGCCGCCGGGCTCGCACGCAAGGGTGGTGGCCCGACCTTCATCGAGGCGGTGACCTACCGCCTTGGTGACCACACCACCGCCGATGATGCCCGCCGCTACCGCGACCAGGGCGAAGTCGATGCCTGGCAGAGCAAAGACCCGCTCATCCGTATTCGTAAGTATATGGAGAACAAGGGATTGTGGAGCGACAAACAGCAGACCGAACTCGAAGAGCGGGCGGTGCGGATCGTCGATGAGGTTGCCAAGACTGCGCTCGAAATCGAGAAGCCCGTCCCGGCCGACTTCTTCAACGATATGTACGCCGAGCTGCCGACCGATCTGCTCAGGCAGCGAGAGACCATGCGCACCACCAGCATCGGGATCGATCCAGAACAGGCCGGGCTCCGCTCGCAACCGCAACAGGCCTGACCCCCACCGCCGTCACTCCTCCCTCAAGGAGAGGTACCATGTTCGTGAATATGACCACAGCCGAGGGGAAGAATGTCGCCATCAACCCGCTCGCCATCGCGGCCATCTCTGAACGCGACGCACAAGTCACCGCCATCGTCACAACCGACGGCAACGAGTACACCATCGCTGAAACATTTATGGATGTGAAGGTAAAGCTCGAGAGCGCCCTGAATAAGTACCGTAACCAGAACAAGACATGATTGGAGTCCTGCATGCCGCAGTTGACACTCGTCCAAGCAATCAATACCACGCTCGCACTCGAAATGGCACACGACGACCGCGTGATCCTCCTCGGTGAAGATGTCGGCATCAACGGCGGTGTCTTCCGCGTCACCGAAGGGTTGCAAGAGAAGTTCGGCGATGATCGTGTCGTCGATACGCCCCTCGATGAGTCGGGCATTATGGGCTCGGCGATCGGCTTGGCAATCGGTGGGATGCGCCCGATCCCCGAGATCCAGTTCGAGGGATTCCTCGGCCCGGCCTACGACCAGCTCGTCAACCACGCCGCCCGCATGAGAACACGGACCCGCGGGGCGATTACCGTCCCGTTGACGGTCCGCGTGCCCGTTGGTGGTGGCATCCACGCGCCCGAGCTCCACTCTGATTCTCCCGAAGCGATCTACGCCCACACGCCCGGCCTCAAGGTCGTCATGCCCTGCACGCCATACGATGCCAAGGGGCTCTTGCTCAGCGCGATCCGTGACCCCGACCCGGTGATCTATTTCGAGCCCAAGCGTGTCTACCGCAGCTTCCGCGAAGAGGTACCCGACGAGGACTACACCATCCCGCTCGGCCAGGCCAAGGTCGTCAGCGAGGGCGACGATATCACGGTCGTCACCTGGGGTGCTCCGGTCTTTCAGTGCCTCGGTGCGCTCGACAACCTCCCTGAAGATGTCAGCGTCGAGCTTATCGACCTCCGCACGATCTACCCGCTCGATATCGAGACGATCGTCGAGAGCGTCAAGAAGACCGGCCGGTGTGTCGTGGTACACGAGGCCCCCAAGACCGCTGGCATGGGTGCCGAGATCAGCGCGTTGATCCAGGAACACTGCTTCCTCCACCTCGAAGCCCCGGTGCAGCGGTGCGCGGGCTTTGACACGATCATGCCGTATTACAAGCTGGAACTGGACTACCTGCCGGAGACGCCACGGATCCAGAAGTCGATCGAGGAATGTCTGGCGTACTGATGTGAGAAGCAAATACGAATCGGCGAAGTGTGAGCTGAGTTGATGAACTGAGTTTGAATGAATTGAATCCAGTAACAATCGGTGAGGACCGCCATGCAACCCGAGTATTTGTATATTTCGATTTGAGATTTGAGATTTTTGAGGATTTTTATGCCCCACACAAACTCAACAAACCCAAACGAGTTCATCCTCCCCGATCTGGGTGAGGGTGTTCATGAAGCCGAGCTCATCAAGTGGCGTGTCGCGGTCGGCGATACGGTCAAAGAGCACGACATCCTCGCCGAGATGGAAACCGATAAAGCCCTTGTCGAGGTGCCCAGCCCCCGCAGCGGTGTCATCAAAGCCCTCAACGGCGATGAGGGTGAAATCCTCAATGTCGGCAATGTGCTCGTTGAGTATGAAAGCGACGACAACATCGTTGCATCAGAGCCCCAAGCACACGCAAAGAGCATCGAGGCAAAGCCCGAAGCACACGCAGAGACCACAGACAACGCCTCTAACGAACCCCGCGTAGACGCCGGTACCGTTGTTGGCAAGGTCGGTGGTGACCTCGCGGGCATCTCTGCTGCAGACGGTAAAGCGCTCGCAACACCAGCAGTCCGCCGCATCGCCCGCGATCTTGGCATCGATATCAACCTCGTCCCCGGCTCAGGGATGGGTGGCCGCGTGACCGACAAGGATGTGCGTGCCTTTGCAGAGTCCGGCGGCACTGCCCCAGCCCCTGCACCGACACACCAGGCGACAGTCTGCATGCCCGTGCCGCAAGAGGCATCAACCCGTTCGTCCGCGACACCCGCCCTTTCTGTGCCCGCCATCCCCGCAGCTCCGGGTGCTTCAGCCGTGCCAACGCCCAACCAGACACCCGCCCTTGCCCCCGGCGCAGACTTCGCAAAGGTCCCCTTCCGAGGCATGCGCCGCACGATCGCCAACCGTCTCCGCGAGAGCGTCGATACGGCTGTCCACTTCACCGTCATGGATGAAGCCGATGTCTCTGACCTTGACACCCTCCGCAAAAAGCTCGCAGCAGCAAGCGGCGAACGGGTCAGCTTCCTGCCGTTTGTGTGCTCGGCAGTCGTGCGAGCCCTCACCGAACAGTTCGGCGTGCTCAACGCGACCGTGGACGATGCAGCCGCAGAGATCACCCAGCACCGCTCGGTCCACCTGGGCATCGCGACCGACTCCCCGAGCGGGCTGATGGTGCCGGTGATCCGCGACGCCGATCGCCTGGGCGTGCTCGAGATGGGGCGGCACATCACCGCGATCGCCGGGTCGGCCCGCGACCGGAGCATCCCCCGCGAGCAGCTTATGGGCTCGACATTTACCATCAGCAATGTCGGCAGTTATGCTGGCCGCTACGCCACGCCGATCATCAACTATCCCGAGGTCGGCATCCTGGCAGCAGGCCGCGTCCGTGAGGGCATGGTCGTCGGCAAGGGCGGCTGGTTCCGCGTCGGCAAGCTGCTGCCGCTGAGCCTGGTGTGCGATCACCGTGTGGTTGACGGCGCGACCTGTGCGCTGTGCCTTGCGAGGATTGTGGAGTTGTTGCAGGAGCCGGAGCAGTTGTTGGCGCCGGCGCGGGTGTAGACGGATCAGGGTTCGGGGCTCCGGACCTGGAGACATCGCTTTGAGATTTCAGATTTGAGATGCCGATACCTCGGCGACCCGAGCATCACCTGCAACATCGATCGGCACTCTCCCGCCGAGCCACGGGCGATGTAGATGGACATAAGGAGTTCGTTGGTTGTCCCCCGCTCAAACCCCTCGGCGATATTATTGGATATCGAGAGTGATGCACGGAGCAGTTAGCTCTTCAGATCGCCGTGCCCCCGAAAGACCGCGTCTTCAACCAGCACCTCTACCCCGACAAAGAAGCGGGCAGCGACTTTCCAGACCGGGAGTTCCTCAAAGCGCGAGTAGTTCACGCTCCGAACACTACCCGATCACACGACTCGCTGCAAGCAGGCATTGCACTCTATCGGGCTAATATCATCACATGGAACACTCACCCCCTATGTCCTGCGCCATCACCGAAGCCCGCGCCGGCATCGCCTCGGGCCAATCCCCATTCGGCGCAGTCATTGTCCGCGACGGCAAGGTCGTCGCAGCCGGGCACAACCATGTCTGGGCCAACACCGATCCCACCGCGCACGCCGAGGTCGAGTGCATCCGCAACGCCGGCAAGGCTCTGGGCACCATCGATCTTGCCGGGTGTGAGATGTACACGACCTGCGAGCCCTGCCCGATGTGCGCCGCTGCCATCCACTGGGCCAATCTTGACGCGGTTCACTTTGGTGCCCGCATCGCCGATGCAGACGCGGCCGGGTTCCGCGAGTTGACGCTGCCAATCGAGACGCTCTATGCACAGGGCAAGAGCGGGGTTCGGGTCCACGCCGATGTGATGCGCAACGAATGCACAGCACTCTTTGCCGAGTGGAAGCGGGCGAACGGGAAATCGTACTGATACGGTTTACGAAGCGTTCGTGAATGTTTCTACGAGCCCCGAGCGCAAGCTCGGGTTATAGATGTCTC
>JAJRZG010000206.1 GCA_024275365.1 Planctomycetota bacterium
AGACCATCTGAGGGGTCGTTCGACCTGATCGGTGTGGTCCGGGCCGCCCGGCAAGGCGATGAGCAGGGCTGGTGCCAGCTTGTCGGCGAGTATGGCCCCCGGGTGTTTGCTCTTGCGCGGAGTCGTCTCCGTGACCCGGATCTGGCTGAGGAAGTGACCCAATCTGTGTTTGCGACAATTGCCATCAAGCTGCGGGACGGGGCGTACGACGAGCACGGCAAGTTTGAGCCGTGGCTGTTTCGGATCGCGATGAACCGTATTCGGGACACGATCCGAAAGGCCAAACGGGAGCGATCCGAGGCTCGACTCAGGCTGACTGCACGCGAGGAGGCGGTCGCTGATGTGTCGGCAGATGATCGGGCGACCCCCGAGATTCTTGACGGGCTCCGCGAGGTGATGGAGGATCTCTCCAGGCCCGACCGCGAGATTGTGGAGTTGCGGTATCACGCCGGGTTGAGCTTTCGGCAGATTGCCGACCTGCTCGAAGAACCGATCGGGACGCTGCTTGCCAGGCACCATCGGGCGTTGCGGAAGCTGCGGGCGATGCTTGAGAAGGAAACACCAGCCGTCGGGCTTGTTGCTGATGGGCCGAAACACGCGGGGGAATCAGGATGACTATGCACGACGAAACACCGGACGATATCCGCGACATTGCTGGGCAACTCGAAGCACTCGGCAAGCAGGAACGCCGCGATGCCGAGGAGGCGTGCCGACGGGTGGCGATGCGGACGGCGCACCTGCTCCATGACAAACAAAGCAGTGGGGCGGGCGTCTCGCCCGCCAGTGGCGGTGGGGTGGGCGTCCCGACCGCCCGCGAGACCTTTCGCCGCCTCTTGCTCTGGATCGGTACCCCGGCGTTGGCTGCTGCTGCGGTGCTGCTTGTGGTTCTGGTGATGTCACCCAACCCGGCAACTGCGCCAGAGAGCAACGGCATCGAGGTGCTGGCAGCCAGCATCGAGAGCGATATCGACGCATGGCTCGAACTCGACGCGATGTGGGCGGGTGATTCATTTGAGAGCACCCTGGCTGCGCTCTCGATGGACGCAGCAGGGCTTGCCAGTCAGTCCGCCTCGGGCGGCAGCCTTGACTCCTATCCTGACCTTGAGAGTGACCTGTAAACCGTGGGGAGTCGACCATGCACACACACACACAGACACTTGAGGCGGGGCATACTGCGAGGGGGCACTTGAAGTTCGGGAGGGTTGCACTGGCGGCTGCGATCCTGCTGATGGCATCAGCCTCGGCTGCCCAGCCTGATCGCCGCCGGGGTGATGCGAAGCCGACCGACCGAGCTGCCCAGCGTGAACGCCCCCAGCGAGAGACCGACCGGCGCACCGACACTCAGCCCGAGGCCGACCGGTTTCGCGCACGCCTTGCCTCGATGCTTGAGCAGCTTGATGCGAGTGCCGAGCACCTCCGCGGGGCGATCGAAACACTCGACGCGGACGGGTCTGTGGATGATGCGATCGAGCAACTCGGTTGCCCGATGCGTGTCCGCCGCATGGCCGAGATGTGGGCCCAGTGGAGGCGGCCCGGTGAGCTCGACCGCCCGGTGCGAGATGGTGCCGATGGCAGGCCTATGCAACGCGGCTTTGGTGGTGGGCCGAGCGATCAGCCTCGAGGCCCCTGGGGAGCGCGCAGTGCCAGCCCTGAGGAGATTCTTGCCTTCCTCCGTGAGCAGGCACCGCAGCTTGCCAAGCGCCTTGATGCGCTCCGCAAGGATGACCAGCACAGGGCGGATGGGATTCTCGGGCGTCTGGGTCCCCGGATCAGTGAGATTCTCTTGACCCGCGCGCATGATGCCGAGCTTGCGGACCTGCTGACTCAGGACTTCCATATTGGTATGCAGGTCTCGGAGGTTGGAGGGTTGTACGCCCGGGCTCTTGCAGCGGGCGAGGATGAGCGGGCGGCTGCGCTCAAGGACGAACTCCGCACACTAGCAGCACAGCAGGTCGATCTTCGGCTCGCCCGCCGCGAGCACGAGATCTCGAGGTTTGTTGCGCGTCTTGAATCGCTCCAGGGCGAGGTTGAGGCGCAACGCGGGAAGCGTGAGCAACTGATCGACGAGGTGATCGAGCGGGCGGGGCAGGGTCGATTCCGAGGGCCGCCCGGCGATCGTCCGGGTCGCGGGAATCAACAACGCTCCGAGCGGGGTGATCGGCGAAACTCTGCTGACGATAGATGATCCGTATTCTGCGGTCCTTCCCAACCCAGCCCCGGATGGGGCACAGGTTCATAGCCCCGGGCGCAGCCCGGGGTGGTCGGTTGCGCGCGAGGGGTGAGCCCCAGCGGGGCGAAGGTGAGGGCCAGAGCCGATGCGCCTTTGCCCCATCCGGGGCTTGATCGTGTGTATCGCGTGTGTCTCCGGGCTGCGCCCGGGGCTATTGACCGAAGCCCTTCCAGGGCTCAAGGCATCGATGATCCCACAAAGAACTCGTGTGTTTCTACGAGCCCTGTGCGCAAGCACAGGTTCTGAGTATGCCTGTGACATTTGCCACTTACAAACCCGAGCTTGCGCTCGGGGCTCGCAAAGACGCCTACGAATTTCCGTGATCCGTATCAGACGGGCTCGGAGAGCCGGGCCACCGTCATGGCCATGCCGAGCCATGGCCATGGCACCCGGCAAACCCGTCGCTTGCGCTCGGGGCTCTGTTTGAAAGCAAACCCGTCGCTTGTGCTCGGGGCTCTGCTAGGACACACTTGCTCCCGGTGCGATCTCACCCATTGGGGTCATCAGCACCACCGACCGGGGGGTGTCGCTGCCTTTGGGGGCATCGCTTCCTGCGAGCAACATGCCGCGGGACTCTTCGCCTCGGATCTTGCGGGGCGCGAGGTTGGCGACGATAACAATCGACCTGCCGATCAAGTCTTCGGGTTCGTAATACTCGCGGACACCAGCGCAGATCTGCCTCGGCGTGCCGGAGCCGTCGTCGAGTTGCAGCTTGAGAAGGCGGTCGGCGTTGGGGTGGGGTTCTGCGTGGATGATCTTTGCCACCCGCAGGTCGAGCCGCGAAAAATCCTCGAACGAGACCTCGGGTTTGGTTGCGGGTTTGTCGTCGGCTTTGCTCTCGGCTGCGTGCGTGGTCGTGGGGTCTGTCATTGGTTCACTCCTCGGGATGGCCCCCGGGTGTGTCCGAGGCCGGGTCGGGTGTTGGTTGCGCATCGAGTGTAGGGCTTGTGCCGTTGGCAGCGTCAGATGTCGAGTCGGACGAAGCGACCCATCCATCACGCCAGTAGGGTCTTTGTGGGTCGATCCCCATGACCGAGGCGAGTTCGTCGGCGACGGGTTCACGGAGCGGGGCTGCGTAATCAATCGCAAGCTGCGCTCCCCAGGATCGGGAGATGCCGTGCAAGAGCCTTGACTCGAACCGGAGTTGGGCGATGAGTTGGGCGTTGTTCAGCACAGGCCCCGGGTTGCCTCGGCAGGTGTAGCACTCGCGGTAGCTTGGCGGGTCGGTGTCTGGGCGAAAGACGACGCGCTCGTTGCCGCACTCGCGGCAGGGCCATTCGTTGGCCCACTGATCGATCTGCCAGAGCGCCCCGGTCGATGCTGAGAACCCAAGCAGGCGGCCGTAGCGGAGGAGGAGGTCCCGCACGCCGGGCTTGTCGAGGAGTCGTCGGGCCTGGATGCCGTGCCCTGAGCGTGCCTCTCCGACTGCCTCGGCTGTATTGAATGCCGCTTTGCTGACGACTCCGTCACTCGAAGCACCCCGCCATCGCGGCGGCGCATAGCGGGGGTCGAGCCGACTCGCAAGAGCGCGGAGCCACCGGGTGTCAGATTCGAGCCTTGCAAGCGAAGCCAGCGCGAGGCAACTGCTCGGCGCAATCCAGGTCGGGGAGCCGTCGGCCCGGTCGAGCTCGAATGCCAGGCCGAAGAGCTGGTTTGCGAGTTCTTCCTCGGCCTTTGATTGGATCTCGGCAGCGACCTCTTCACCGAGCAGGAAGTAGGCCGATGGGTCGCTGGGGTCGAGGAGGATGAGGCGTTGGGTGGTCCATGTCGGGAGTTGCTCGGTTGCACTTTGGGTTTGTGCGTCAAGCCTTGCACCAAGCACAACGACAAGCCCGACCATGAGTGAGACCCAGAGCGTGCAAGACTGCGCGGGTCTGCCGTCCCCCGCAAACCATCTGTTCGTCATCTCTCTTAGTGCCACAGTGTCTCCTGTCCGAGCCGAATGGCCCATAGCTCGACGAACCCATGCTCGACGATGACGATCTGCTCTACGATGTCGTCGGCTTGTCTTCGGCTGTCACGGATGCGTGTGCGGAGCGCCCGCACTGTGGCTGCCATGTCGAGGCGCTCGGACGCGACGGTGACGCTCATCAGCTCAAACGCGGCGATCTGCTCGGCGGCGAAGGTTTGTACCGGTCCCTCTGCGAGCCCGAGTCTTGAGGCGTGCCGGGCGAGCACTCCCTCGACCTCGAGTGCCTCAGAGCCCATGCTGCCTTGTCGTGCGAGGCGTTCCCAATGCAGGCGGAGCAGCGAGGCCGACTGATCTGGCGTGAGGTCGGGGATTGATGCGCTGCTGTCGCCGGAAGCGCTGCCCATGGCGCGGGCCGCGTAGGAATCACCGAGCAGGGCAGCGAGGCGATCGACCACGCCCTGCTCGCCCTCAGCGGCCAGTTGTTCCAGCGCGGTCTGCACGAGCGTCCGCCGGGTGCGCAAACGCCACTGGGGGTCGTCGGTCGAGAGTGTGGAAGTCGAAGTCAGTGCGGCGACGAGTTCGGCGTTCTGCGGCGTGCG
Source organism: Planctomycetota bacterium (assembly GCA_024275365.1). Classification (GTDB taxonomy): domain Bacteria; phylum Planctomycetota; class Phycisphaerae; order Phycisphaerales; family UBA1924; genus PNC22. The sequence continues at coordinate 4,742 of JAJRZG010000206.1, forward strand.
GGGCATGCGAGGAGCGACCTCGAGCATCGCGAGCGTGAGCACCGCGGTCGGTTTTTGTGTGAAGAGTGCAGCCCTCGCAGCCGCCCGCGCCTTTGCGGGCGAACCCCGCACAGCCTCGGTGACGAGTACCTCCGCATCGGTGGCGTGGGTGATGTTCTGTCTGGTGACATCAGCGAGCAGTTCCAGGCGTTTGGCAAAGTCGCGCTGGGCCGAGAGGTAGGAGAGCGCCCATCGGCTCATGCCCGGGTCGGTATCAATGCGGTCGGGCCGCTTTCGTTGGTTCCAGGAGGTGAGTTCGATCTCGATCGGGCGGTCGTATTCATCAATCACAACACCGGCAGCCTCCAGCAGGCCAGCATGACGGAGGCGTGCGGCTTCGCTGATCCGGCTCAGCGCAGCAGCACTCGCAAGACGGTCGATCATCGAGGTGTCGTTTTGGGCGGCTTTCCCGGCATCGCGGGCGGCATCGAGCCAGTCGGCTGCGAGGTCATCAAGCGTTGGCCCAGCGGTGTCGAGCCCCCAGACGGCTGCGTAGCGTTCTCGCAGGGCTTCGCGGGTGTCGGCGTTGGCGCGGACGGGGAGTGCCATGGTGATATCAATCCCCGGTGCCCGTGAGCGTCTTGCGAGTGTTGTGGTCAGCGCGTGGAGGTCGGCATCTGAGACCCGCGCATCGCCAAACATTCGGATGAGCCATGCGCGGGCGGGCGAACCCTCACCCCACTCGCTCGCAAGCGCGAGAGACTCGATCGCCAGCCGTACTGCGTCGTTCTCGCTTGGTTCTTCGGGTGACACGATCACCCACTCAAGGGCTGCGAGCAGCACACCCGGGGTGTCGTCGTTGCCATATTGCGCGGCTGTGATCCACTTGTCCCACCGGCTCTCGGTCGTGTTGCTTTGCGCCTCCTCGCTGCTGCTGACCATCGCGGGGAGCATAGCCCAGAGCGCGGTCTGCACCCCCTGGTCAAACCCGCTGTTGACAACGAGCGCCGAGCCGACGAGTTCACGGAGGCGTTCTTCGATGGCTCGTGAGGCAACCGCGCCGATGTCTCGTTCGTGGGCGAGCCTTGCGAGGATCCCTACCGACCAGGTGGCGGGCCAGATCGAGTCTGGCGCTGCATCCCATTTGCTCTGCGTGAGCGGCTGGGCACCGCGGGCGATTGCGTTGATGACCTGCTCTATGAGTTCGGGGCGTTGCACCGCGCGATAGACAAACTCGACGACATCGTGCTGGGCTGCGCGTTGTTGGGCTCGGGTGAGGTTGCACCAGTGGGCACCGACGCCCGCAAATGCACCGTCAAAGACACGGGCCGCTTCGTCGGGGTCGATGGCGAGCCCGTCGGGCACCGTGTCGAGGGCGGCCAGCGCATCACTGAGCCGATCGAATGCGGGTGTTGGTGGGGGGGGCTCGGTCTCTGGTTCTGTCTGCAGCGTCTTTGGATCACCCTGCCACGGGAAGAGTTCTTCGCCGCCCGCCATCGGGAGTTCCGCAGCGGTGCTGGTCGTATTTTCAGCGGTTTCTGGATCGGTCGTCGGTGCGGTTGGTGTCTTTCCACTTGTGAATGCGATGATGATCAACGCGATCGCAACGATGAGCGTGAGCCCTGTAGCGATCGCGCCGACGATGACTGCGAGAGGCTTGCCGTCGGATTCGGTGTCATCTGTGACGGGTGATGAGAGTGCCATTGATACCGGGTCAGCGGTCGATGGCAATCGGAACTGGGCCGAGGTGTTGTGCCTTTCTGATGGTGCTGTGCCCGCAGATGCAGTTCTTCGACCGGCAAGATGTGCAAGCACACCGGCGACATCGCCCGGCTGCGCGCCGCGGGCGATGGCAAGCATCGAGAGTCGGCGGAGCGAACGACGGTTCCACCCGCCATAGCGGGCGAGAGTAATGAGCGCGTCCTGTTCGAGGCGGAGCATTCGATGCCGTGGGGATGCTTTGGTGCGTGGGACACGAACCGGGGCACCGCTGGCCTGCTTGCGTGCTGCCCGGTCGAGGAGCTGCGCTGCTGCGGCGTGGAGGGCGAGCCGAACTTCATCGGCCTCGGGTGTGCGGCCTTGTGGGTGCTGGTCGATCTGGGTGAGGCGGTGCTGGAGCGCATCGATGATCGCTTCATCAGTCGTGTCATCTGCTGCCAACCCGAGCAGCGCGTGCATCCCCCCCTCGGCTGCACTGGAGCCGAGAAAGCGTTCGACGATGCTCAGTTCACCGGGCGAACCGGCGCGCGTGCGTGTCACCCGTTGTCCTCCTCGGGTTGGTCGGGGGTGTTTGTGTCTTCATCGGGCGCGGGAACAACACCCGAGAGCAGGTGGGCAATGTCGCGCAGCTCGCTGCCCCAGGGTTCGGGACCGAGGTCCGGGTAGAGCACCCGGTGCTGATCGAGCACCGCGCGGGCGAGGCGGTCATCGATCTTTGCGAGCACGCGGATGGATTCGACCCTGGCTTCAAACCAGCCGTCCGACCCGTCGCGGAGCCCGGCCATCAGTGTGTTCCAGGAGGTTATGGCTGTGTCGAGGTCCCCGGCTGCTTCGGAGGCAATCGCCAGCCGACGGAGTGAGGTCGCGGTCTGCTTGCCCAGTGCGATCAACTGCGTGTCCATCTCGATGGCGACCGCTCGCATTGCTGCGTCGTCGTCGCTCTGCCAGACCACGGTAGCTGCGGCAGCGACGATGTTGACAACACCCACGACGACGGCATCGTCCTTGTGCGAAACGAGGGGCTCAAACTGCTCGAGGACACGCGAGCCGTGCGCGACAACGCGGAGCGCCCGGTCTGCGTTCCCGGTCATGCTCTGCCACCGATCGACCGCGTGCTGATAGAGCAGGCGGTCGCCCGATCGGGCATAGATGCCTTCTGTCTGGTGCAGCTGTGCGGTCGCGAGGCTGACAGCGATATCGTCATTGCGGGCAAGGGCGATCTGCAACCGACGGTAGGCGAGTTCCCCTTCGACGCTGCTGAGATCGAGCCCCGTGAGGTCTGCGACATCATCAAGCAGGTCGAGCAGGCGAGTTGCGCGGGGGAGGTCGGGGACGGTGATCGAGAGGGCGGCATCGAGTGATTGACGAACGCGGAGCACGACGAACTCAGAGGCCTTTTCGGCAGCTTCGGGCGACCCGGTGCGGGCGATCCCGATGTCAATATTGATAAGCTCTTCAGCGATTTCCATAAATCTGGCTGCGGCATAGTCGCGGGCGGGGCCTCGGGAGGCGCGGTACTTGCGGTACATGAGCCGCGAGACATGTCGCCGGGCAGCCTCATAGAGCGGTGATTCGTCGGGCACATCGAGCAGGACGGCGATCGCCTGCTCATCGGTGAGCAGCCCCTCGTCGATCCGGCGGAGCAGGAGCCTGGCAGCCCGGTCGGTCGTGGGGAAGGCCTGGAGGTAGACCGTCGCGAGTTGATCGCGCTCTTGGGCGACGGACTTGAACCCGCGTTCAAACGCCCGGTCGAGCGAGACGATCGCGTACCAGAGCGACTCTTCACGCAACTCCGTCGCGTCCGCGATCTGGAAGACACTCTCGAAGAGTTCGGCTGCCTTGACGAGTTCGCCGGCGTAATAGAGCGAGAGCCCCTGCATCATTCGCGACTGGGTAAACTCGGCGGGGAATGTGTCGGCATCAGTCGTGGCCTGGGCGATATCGAGCGCCCGGACCGCGTCCATATATCGGTTGGCCACAGCGGTGTCAGTGGTCGGGTCATCGGCGCTGGTGTCGGTTTGGGCGGCTGAGGCCTCGTGCGCCTCGCGGGCCCGCTCATACGCCCGAAGCCCGCGCACATAGAGCACGACAAATCCGCTGTCGCCCATGGGTGTTGTGCCGAACCGCTTGACAAGATCGAGCACATGCCCGATCTCGCCCTGCGTGACCAGATCACCGAGGGCCACCTGTGCGATCGCTTCGAGCAGGGAGCTGCGTGACTGGCTTCGCGTCGAAGTGCCCTGGTCTTCTTCGAGCGCTTCGAGCGTGACGATCGCCAGCAGCCGAGCCTCTCTGAGGGGTAGGGGGGTTGCCTTTGCAGGGTCTGCGGTGAGTCTTCGGCGGTCGATGAGGCGTTGCAGATCGCTCCACCGCCTTGCCCTGCCGAGGATTTCGATCCGCCTTGCCCAGAGTTGTTCGCGGATCTCGGGCGGGGTTTCGCCCGCACTGTCTACCGCGTCAAGCCATTGGATCGCGACCGCGTCCTGCCCGCTGATCGAGTAGGAGAGCGCGACAACCATCGCGGCCTTGGCGACATGCTCATAGCGGAGGAGCGAAGTGGGCAGCGCTTCGATCGTTGGCTCGCGGCCACCGGGAGCATTGAGCAGCCACCCGAGCGATCGGCGCGCCGCTTCGGCCTTGCGCGGGTCATCGTTGACGAGGGCTTGATAATACTGCGACCATCCGGCGTAATACATCGCGACCGACCGCAGGCGGCGTGCATTGGAGAGTTGGTCGCGGACGACATGGATATCTCCACGGGTGGCCCGGCTCTCCATCCGCTCAAACGCGGTGACCCGTTTGTCCACCCGCCTGCCGATCTGGAGGAACGCCGGCTCGACGGTGCGGAATGTCTGCATCGCCTGGTTGAGGTCTTCAACCTCAGCAAGGCGGAGCGCGTAGCTCTCTGCGGTGCCCTCGGCGAGCAGAAACGAGGCCTTAAACAGCGTGAGTCGCAGTTCAAACGAGTCGCTGTCTGGGACGAGATCAAGCAGTTGGCGGGCCTGGGACTCGATGGCCATCTGCCGCTCGGGCGTCTCGGTAGCCGAGAGGAGGCTTGCATAGTGACGCCCCAGCCGCTCGGCGACATCGGCCCGCTTGCTCGGCGTGCTCGCCCTGAGTTGATCGAGCAGATAAGTCGAGAGCAGATCGTCGAGGTGGCGGTCACGCAGATAGATCTCGACAGGATCGACCGGGTTGAGGGGGTCGGTCTCGCTTTGTGCCAGGCACATGGGAACGCAACACGCAAGCACGGCAAACCCAAAGAGGAAGCCTCGTGCGCCACGGCTCGGTGGGCCGTGCTTCCGCTGCCCATGCGCATGACACGGCTGACACAGCCGTGGCACACGGACACTTGTGGGTGCATTCCTAACTCGCGGGCACATAGCTTACCTTTGTAAACCCGACATCCTTGCATGTTTGCAGGACACCGGCCGCGGCCTCGACCGGGACATTGTTGGAGACCTTGACGACCACGCCGCTGGCCTTGGGCAGCTCGCGGAGCAGGCGGGCAAGCTCGGATCGGCTTGAGAGCTTGTGCGAACCCAGGAGGTAGAGCACCATGTCATCCTGGCGAACAACCGAGATGATCTGCGGCTGAAAGTCGGCGGCGGCTCCCTGCCTTTCACTCTGGGGGTTGAGTGTCGAGGCGATGTCTGACTCGGGTGATGATGCCGAGACTGTGATAAGAAAGAAGATGAGCAGCAAAAACACGACATCGATCATCGGTGTCATGGGGAGCGTGCCGCGCGCCATCCCCGTCAGGCCGTGGTGTCGTCGGGCGAGCTTCATGAGCCATCCCCCGTGGTGCGCGAGCGGGGGACGGTGGTCCCGAGCTTCCACTGCCGCACACCGACCGATGCAAGCCGATTGGCGAGTGTGTTGATGTGCAACGCCGGCCCCTTTCGGTCGGCGCGGATGAGGAGGTCGATCGTCTGCCCGGTTGTCTCGGCGTGCTGTTGTTCGAGGGTGACGAGGCGGATGATGTCTTCCATTGGCCTGACTTGCCCCTCTATCAGGTAGGAGCCATCGCCGGTGACATCGATGACGATCGTGCCCGGGCTTGCGACCTCGGCCTCGTCGCCGGGTTCTTCGGGCAGGTCGATGGGTGAGCGCATCACCTGCGAGAGCTGCGAGGTGAAGAGAAAGAAGATGAGCAGCAGAAACACGACATCGATCATCGGTGTCATATCAAAGCCCAGGGGGCGGCGTTTTGTTTCGAGCCGAAGGATCATCCGTCGCGGGTTCCCTGGGGTTGTGGCTTGCGTGCTGGCTTGCGGGGTGCGTGAGATGCCGCCTGCTTGGCGGGTGTCCCCGCGCCCTGCTCGACATGCGAGGCGAGCTCTTCGATCAGGTCGCCGACCTCGGCAACGAGCGAATCGACGCGGTTTCGGAGGTAGGAATAGACCGCGGTGCAGGGGATCGCCACAACAAGCCCGAGCACCGTGGTGATGAGCGCGACTGAGATACTGCCGGCGAGCTGATCGGGTTTGGCGACCCCCTCACTCACACTCAGCGTGTCGAACGCCCCGACCATCCCGACGACGGTGCCCAGCAGCCCGAGCATCGGCGTGACGCTCGCGATCAGCCCGATCGCATCGGTCGAGCGGTGCAGCCGGGCGACCTCCTGCTGTCCGGCTTCTTCGAGCGCGGTGCGGAGCTCGAGCAACCCAAAGGGAGAGCGCGAACAGCGGAGCAGGGCTGTCCCCATCACCCGCGTAAGGAAGGACTCGTGCTCGGGGCTTGAGCAATAGGTGATCGCCTGCTCGATGCTCCCTGCCCGCAACATGCGGTCGAGTGCGGAGACATATTCCTCGGGCGCGAGCCGGGATCGCCGCAGCCGGACGAGTGCTGCGATGATAAAGACGACCGCGGTAAACGAGAGCCCGATGATGATGTACCCGATTTCGCCGCCCTCGGCGATATATTGGACGAGCGTTTTGTCGGGCGAGGCGGGCAGCGCGGGGGTGTCGGCCCCCTGCATCGCCAGTGCGCCAAAGGACAAGATCAGCGATTCAACCATGCGGCTTCCTGCTTTCCATGCGTGCAACCGCGCGAGCCTGTGTGCTGTGGCGGTCGGGGATTCGTGTGTGTGACTCGGAGTGGTTTCGTCTTTCCATCCGGGCTGAGGGCGAGTCGTCCCAGAGCATGATCGGGTCCCACCCGGTGGCGGGATGGTCTGGAAAGAGGTCTCGCAGCTCTCTATAGAGCAATGTTGCAGCGGCTTCATCGCCCAGGCTTCGCAGCGCGACCGCAGCGTCGGCGAGGGCGAGCCCGGCAAGGTAGGCACTGTCGCGTTCGTGCATGATGCGGACACGGAGCAGCTCGATCACACCCCGCTGGCGTTGGTCGGCTTCCTCTTCGAGCAGGAGTGACCTGCCACGCGCTGTCCGCAGCCAGGCATCAAGCCACCCGACGGGTTCTTTGCGCAGGCGGAACTCGACCGCCTTGCGCCCAGTTGCCCGCTCGGGGGCGCTCCGGCTCTGGGCGGCAACGATATCCCAGACCAGCCGCACCGCGGGGTCGGGGTTGGTCAGCCGGGGCATGGGCTCGCGGGCACCTCGTTGGGCGCGGGCAGCGTGCCGATAGAGGTCTGAGAGTGCTCGCTCGCGGTCGCCAAAGGTTGCTGCTGGAGACGGGGTATCGCCAAACACCCGCACCGCGGGCAGATCGAGCCAGATGGGCGGCAACTCGGGCAGCAGGCCGGTCTCGGGGTCGGTCAGCAGACCCGGTGCGCTGATGTCAGCCGAAGATTCATACCAGACCGGCCCAGCATCGACCGACGAGGCGTGCATCCACGACAGCCACGCGTCTATCGCCAGCGTGTGGGCACCTCGTTCGAGCCTGCACCGGAGCAGCCCGCCGCAAACGGCAGCAGCCGTCGGGCCGGTGCGGTCGCGGTAGGTGACAAAGAGCCCCTCAAAGATTGGTTCAGCAGCAGGGATATCACCCCGTTGCAGCCTGCTGACCGCCCGCCAGGCCAGGTCTGCGGTCTCGGCAAATGCGCCGGCTTCGTCGGCGTGTTCACCAGAGACCGACCGCACTCGGTCCCAGCCGACGATAACCGAGCCGATCACTGGAGAGGTGACTGTCACGCCCTCGACCGAGCATTCGATCACCTCGCCATCGGGAGGGGTTGCTCCACCTCGGAGGGTCAGAGCGCTTTCGGTCTGTGCGTTGCCAGCAGATGCAGACAAGAGCAACAAGACCAATGCGGCGTGGAAGAGATACCCAAGGTTGGCCGATTGAGAGAGTCGGTTGGAGTGAAGACTCATACTCATGGCCCCCCCCGCGGCGCAGGCACAAAGGTGTATGTCCCGCCCGATTGATGCGCGATCTGCCTCATCAGGGCTTCGGACTGGCGACTCACAAACGCGATGCAGTGGATCGGCACCTTGTACTCGGCGTTGAGCATCGCGATCTCTGAAGCAGCCTCTTCTCCGAACTCACCGTCTGTCATAAAGTAGATCGAGTCGGGCGGTGGCCTCATGGCAAAGGCCATGCGAAAGCCCGGCACCGGCACCGTCCCGCCGCTGGCATTGAGCCGGGCGATCCCGCGACGGGCGAACCGTTTCCCGCGTTCGTCAGCATCGGTCCAGGTCTGTCGGCCTTCGAGGGCAGAGGCCGAGCCGTTGTAGGTGATGACCAGAAAGTCAGCCGCTTCGAGCAGCCCGTCGAGCGACTTGACCAGTTCGCGTTGGAGGGCTTCGAGCTTGCCCCCGACCGCCATCGAGCCCGAGGTGTCCACGATATAGATAAACCGCGACCCAGTGGCCTCGACACCGAAGAAGCTCGCGCTGCCCGAGCCTGAGCCACCCTCACTGAGCCCCGAGGTCTGCCCGATATCGCCCGCTCCGGACCCGAGCGCGGTGGGTGAGATCTCGGCGAGTGAGCCGGTGATCTCTTCTTCACTGGGCATATCAAGTGCTTCGATCTCGGGCATCGGCTCCTGGTTGATCTCGGGCACACTTGGCGAGTCAAAGGTCAGAGAGGCATCCTGGAGTTCTGCAAGCTCGGCTTCGGTCATGACAGCAAAGTCGACCACGCCCGGCATGGGGGCAGGAGAGCCGGGGGAGCCGAGCCCGACCTGGAAGTGGGCTGCGATAAACCATGCGATGAGGTGGAGAAACAGCGAGACCGCCACACCGACCACGGTAGCCCGGCGGATCCACTGCCAGAGTCTCTCATCCATGGGCTTGGGTTGGGTCACTTCACCCAGGCCCGGGCTGAGGTGGTGCCCCAGCGTGCTGTGCTGCCTGGATGGAAGGTTTCCGTGTGGGTCGGTCATTGGTGTACTCATATCGGCGTGCGCGGGGGTTGGACCCTCGGAGTTTCCGGGGTGCTGGCCTCGCCAGGGGGCTCTGCGAACCCCATATCAGGAGCTTTTTGCTGAGGGCTCTCTAGACAATACCGCCTGAGCAACCCCCAAGTTGCTTGACCCCCCGGTGTCCCGGGGTTTCAATCCGTGAGCCCGTAGCATATTGGGGGCTCTCGGCCTGGTGAGTGTCCGTGCCCGGGTCGTGTTTGGTTCCCTCTGCGGATGGGAGTTGTCTGTGCCTGAACCTGTGCCCGAAGATGATGGATCAACCCTCGCCCACCGGCGCATCCTGCTCAAGCTCAGCGGCGAATCTTTCGCCAGGCAGGGCTCGTTTGGGGTCGATGCTGAGGAACTCGCATGGATAGCCCGCGAGGTCGCGTCGGCAGCCTCGATCGGGGTGCAACTTGCGGTCGTGGTGGGGGGTGGCAACATCATCCGGGGCTCGCAGCTTGCCAAGGCGGGGCACATCGAACAGGCGACGGCTGACTATATGGGTATGCTGGGGACGATCATCAACGCCCTCGCGCTCCGTGAGGGGCTGCGGACACTCGGGATCGATTCGCGTGTGCTCTCTGCGCTTGAGGTGCGATCGGTTGCAGAGCCGTTTGTCAGGGAGCGGGCGCTTCGGCACCTCGAAAAGGGTCGGGTGGTGATCCTGGCTGCGGGGACGGGCAACCCATTCTTTACGACAGACACCTGCGCAAGCCTCCGGGCGCGCGAGCTCGAGTGCTCGCTGCTGCTCAAGGCGACCAAGGTTGATGGTGTCTATGACAGCGACCCAGCGACAAACCCCGATGCCAAACGCTACGACAGCCTGACCTTTACCGAGGCGATCAACAAGCAGCTGGGGGTGATGGACCTGACCGCGATGGCGATGTGCCGAGAGCACGACATCCCGGTGGTGGTGTTCGATTTTAAAGCCCAGGGCAACATCCGCCGGGTGGTGGCGGGCGAGCGCGTGGGCACGAAAGTTAGTGACGACGGGACCTGAGGCACGAGGCCCGTCCCTGCAATACGCAAAGACTTGAGGAGTGTGCGACGATGTCTACCGATCCCGACACGATCCTGCTTGAAGCTGAAGATTCAATGTCCAAGGCTTATGAGTATCTGAAGAAAGAACTCAAGGGGCTCCGCACCGGGCGGGCGAGCCCTTCGCTTGTCGAGTATATCAAGGTCGATTACTACGGCACGATGACCGATCTCAAGGCTCTCGCAGGGATCAGCACCCCCGAGCCGACGCAGCTGCTTATCAAGCCGTTTGATGCCGGGGCGGTGCAAGAGATCAAAAAGGCGATCGAGGCTTCGGGGCTCGGGCTGGTCCCGGTGCTCGAGGCCAAGCAGATCAGGCTCAACATCCACACGCTGACCCGCGATCGGCGTCAGCAGCTTGCCAACCAGGCCCGCAAGGATGGCGAAGAGCAGAAGGTGAGCTTGCGGAATGTCCGCCGCGATGCCAACAAGCACGCCGACACCCTCGCCAAACAGGATGGCACGCACCA
>JAJRZG010000207.1 GCA_024275365.1 Planctomycetota bacterium
CTGCGCGCCGCGTCGGCGAGAACGGATGCGCACCCGTCAACAACGCAAGCAGTGTCACACCAAGAGAATACACATCCGACAACGGCGTCGGCTTCTCACCCCGCGCCTGTTCGGGTGCCATATACGCGGGAGTCCCGGTGATTCGACCCGGCCCAGCCTCGATCGAAACGCCCCCGATCGCAGAGCCGGCGCCGACCACCTCGCACGCTACGACCGCAAGCCCAAAGTCAGCGACCATCGGCCGCCCGCTCGGTGTGAGCAGAATATTCCCCGGCTTGATGTCCCCATGCGTCACTCCCCGCGCGTGTGCCGTTGCCACCGCCCGACAGACGCACTCGAGAACCACCGCTGCACGCCTCGGCGCAAAGGCACCGCGCTGTCCGACGCCCGCGATTGCCAGCTGCTCTAACGACCGACCGACTTCGAGAACGCCGGGCTCATCAGGTGACGGCTCACCGACGAGCTGCGTGTCGATATAGAGCAGCCCCGCCCCCTCGATTCGTCCCGCCGAATGCACACGCACGATGTTGTCGTGAATCAACGCCGCCGCAGCCCTCGCTTCAGCAAGCACTGTGTCCGCGTCGTGATCGACCGGCTCTGGGAGCAGCTTGAGCGCCACCTCCCGATCGAGCCTGCTGTCCCACGCCCGCCAGACCTCGCCAAACGACCCACGCCCGAGCCGATCGCGCAGCTCATACCCACCGAGCCGAGACCCGGGCTCGAGCCCCGTCGCGCCGCCTTCCACCGATGCCCCGAACGAGGCGTAAAACCCGACGACAATATCGATCGCCTCTGCACACCCCGGGAGCCTTGCCTTGAGCCGATCGGCGACCTCGGGCTCGGCGCGATCCTCTCGCCTCGCTAGCTCGCACAACAAAAGCGCCCGACATGCCTCGGGGCGGGTTATCAGATCGGGGACAACAGAGATATATCTCTCCAGAATCGCCTCCTGCCCGCGGTCCCAACGCTCCTCCGCATCGGCCTGGAGCACCTCAGCAAGCACAGCCCCCTCTTCAAGAACCTCGCCGGTCAGCATCGTGCTGAGCACATCCTCCCCATGACCTGCCGCCCAGGCATCGCGGATTCGGTCAGCAATCTCGATCATCTGGTCGTCCATACACATAAATACAGTACAACAAACCGAACCCTTACGATATCATCTCTTCTGAAAGCGCACTGGAGTGTCCAGTGTGACACGGCTGAGGAAAGGATCTGCATGAGGGGCAACGGATTTGACGCGATCCTGAACACAGCAGCCATCGGTGACCCGGCCGAACGCGAGCGGGCGTTTACCGAGCTGCTCCGGTTTGTGCGGATCGTGGTCAGAGCCGAGATGGGGCAAAGGCTCCGCGACCACCGCGAGTCGATCGATGTCTGCCAGTCGATTGCCAAGTCGTTTGTCGATGATCTCCAGACCGGCCGCATCGCCTTTGACAACGAGCACGCCCTGGCCGCCTTCCTCAGGCTCGCTGTTCGCAACAAACTCGCTGATCTGTCCAGACGAGACAACGCCCGCAAACGCAACAGCAACTCACGCACTCGATCGCTTGAGCAAACCCCAGAGCCTGCCGAGATAACCGAGACCCCGCGTGCTGATGAATGGCCCCGAATCCGCGACCGGCTCAACGAGCACGATCGGCGACTCGTCGAACTCCAGATGCGCGGGCTCTCATGGGAACGCATAGGCCAAGAACTCGACCTCAACCCCGCCACCGCCCGGATGCAGTTCAGCCGGCTGATCCGACGCCTCCGAAAGCAAGAAACCGATAGCCAGGATTAGGTCGTGTCTGATGGATCGTCCTCATTCCCCCCAAACTCCGCCGGCTCGATGATCGCGCTCATCGACCCCTTGCACCCCGCGATCAGCGGATCCTTCCCAAACGCCAATATCTGATCCCGCTTCAGCTCGGCGTGCTCCTTGTGCGTCGTCAGACAGACCGCCCGCCCCTGGCTGTCCACCTCACTGGCGATCAGAAACCCCTTCTCGATCGAGTACGCAAACAGCTCCTGCACCATCGCGATCACATACTCATACGAGTGCGCATCATCATCTAATAGCACCACATTCCAAGGCACGGGCATATCCGTCCGAGGGTTGTCTCTGGGCTGCGAGCGCGTGCGAGGGGTGGGCCGGGCCCATTGCCCCCTGGGCTTGGTCTTCGGCAGCGGTGGTCTTGCAGGAATCTCAGACACGCCCGCATTCTATCAGCAAAGAGTCAGATCGCAACGATTCAATGCTCGGTGGCACGGTTCTCGGTGGCACGGTTCTCGGTGGCACGGTTCTCGGTGGCACGGTTCTCCGAACCGTGCGTCTCACACACTGCAACACACGACACACCGAGTCTTCAAGACTTTCCACAACCCCCGGCTCGGAGAGCCGGGCCACCGAACGCCGACTCGGCCAGATCCACCGCCCGCGCAAGGGCCGCCGCCTTGTTCACGGTCTCGAAATATTCGGCCTCAGCCAACGAATCGGCCACGATGCCACCGGCTGCCTGGATGTAGTAGGTCCAAGCAAGGCTATCTGCACCACAGGGGGGCGGGCTTTCCAGCCCGCGACAGCCACCCGTCGGCACCACCATCGTCCGAAGCGCCAACGCAATATCCATCTCCCCATCCAATGACACATACCCCATCCCCCCCCCATACGGCCCCCGCCGCACCAGCTCAAGCTCATCAATAATCTGCATCGCCCGGATCTTCGGTGCCCCAGAGATCGTCCCCACCGGCAGCGTCGCCACCAGCGCATCCCACGCATCCAGTCCCTCCCGCAGCACCCCCGTCACCGTGCTCGAAATATGCATCACATGGCTGTACCGCTCGATCTCCATGAGGGCCGGCAGCGCAACCGACCCGGCCACCGAGACCTTCCCCACATCGTTGCGCCCCAGGTCCACCAGCATCACATGCTCTGCCCGCTCCTTCTCGTCGGCAAGTAGCTCGCGCTCGAGTGCCTCGTCTTCTTCGAGTGTCGCCCCGCGCTTGCGCGTCCCTGCCAACGGCCGATTCGTCAGCACAAGACCCTGTTCCTCCCGCCGAACCCGGCACAGAATCTCCGGGCTCGATGCGACGAGAATACACCCCTGCGCCTGCAAATAGACCATATACGGGCTCGGGTTCACCGCCCGCAGCGACCGGTAGACATCGAAGGGATCGACCACACTCTGCCGCTCGAACCGCTGCCCGAGTACGACCTGGAAGATGTCCCCCGCCCGGATGTATCCCTTCGCTCTTGCCACCATCGCTGCGTGCTGGTCTTGCGTGATGTTCGAGTCCATCGGCCTGACCTGACCCTCCGCCTCCACGCGACCGGCCGCCAGGGGCTTGGAGTGTTTCTGGATCTCCTCGACCCGCGCTTCGAGCTTGGCAACCGCTGCGTCATACGCCCCCCCCGCATCGGCTGTCGGCTCGACAAAGACCAACTGCACCACATGCACCAGCTTGGCCACATGATCGAACGCCACCACGCCGTCGTAGAGCGCAAAGTGCATGTCCGGCAACTCGCGGTCATCCTCCGGCGCACCCGCAAACCCCAACTTCCCCGGCTCGGCATACCGCACCGTGTCATAGCTCGCATACCCGAACCACCCCCCCAGCGGACACTTCGGTAGCCCCTCCCGAGGCGACCCACTAGCCGGATGTACAAGCCGAACTTTCGCCGTCAGCTCCCGAGGCACAAGCAACGGGTTCTCCACCTCGCGCTCATCCTGCGTCCCGGCTGCGTGGTCCTGCACCCGCACCCTGTTGGCATACGCCACCACCTCGACGATCGGCCGTGCCCCCAAGATCGAGTACCGCCCCTGCCGCTCACCCCCCTCGACCGACTCGAACAGAAACGAGGGGGCGGTGCGCTCATCCGGCGCAACCAGCCGCCGATAGCAGAGCACCGGCGTGAGTTGATCGCTCAACAACCGCACCGCAATCGGCACCGCCAGCACCGCCCCGGGCACACCCGCCCGCTCGCGCTCGACCAACGCACAAAACACTTCCCGGTTCAGGTTCGGCATATCGGCCTGAGTGTACGCCGATGGTACAGTCTGCCCATGAGACACCTCCCAGCCGCCCTCCTGACCACCCTCCTCCTCTGCCTCACAGCAACCGGTGCCACCATCGGGGCGGGGCCTTTCCAGGCCCCACAACTTCCCCCCTCTCCCCAGCCACAACCCGAAGCCCAACCCCAGACCCAGCCCGACACCGCCTCTCGCCTCCACCCCGGCATCCAACTCGGCCGACGCGCCGGGGCGACCCTCGCCGCCCGTGGGGTCATCCCCACACTCGTCCTCGTCCCCGACCCGGCCTCCTACGCCGAGGCGATCGCCCACTGGACCCCGAGCACCATCTACCCCGTCCTTATCGACGACGGCTCCTGGGCGACCCGCGAAGACATCGCCCGCTTTGTCCGCAGTTTCAAGCCAGACAAGGTCGTCCGTTGGCAGGCAGACTCTGCTACAAACCCCACTGCCAGCCCCGCAATGCGCCCAAGGCGCGCCATCCCAAACGCCAGGCAACTCACAGACAATGCCCTCGAACGGGCATGGGACTTTGCGCCCGAGCCCGACACCACAGACGACCCCGCCATCGCGCCGTTTGCAAACCAGCCGCCGCCGCTCATCACCTACTGGATTCAGAACCGCCACGCCCCCCCCGGCATCATCATCGCCGACGAGCGCGACCCCGCCTGGACCGCCGCCCTCGCCCTCGCTGCCGCCCGAGGTCAGCCCATCCTCTGGACCACACTCCCCAAACTCTCGATCAACGGCTCGCTCCCCCCCGCAGAGATCGATGCCGTATGCACACAGATCGAGCAGTTCTGCGCCCAGACCCGCCTCCCCTGGCAGACCCTCGGCGACGCGCTCGATGCGGTCACCATCTGTGCCGCACTCCCGGGACGCATCGAGACCAAACCCAAAGAGTTCGTCGCCACCACCGACCGCATCGGCCGCCACCCCGACGCCAGCCGATGGGCGTGGGCCGGGCAAATCTTCGGCTCCGAACCCCGAGCCGCCTACAGAGCCATGTGCTCAATCTTCCTCCGCACACAATCCGCCTGGCTCTTTGATGGTTACAACTCCACGCAACCCTGGGTGCAATGGGACTGCACCGCAGCAAGCGAAAACCTCAAAGAAGTCGGCATCTTCACCATGCTCGACGATGAGCCCAACAACCGGCTCCGCGATTGGAAACTCCGCGCCGAACGCCCCGTCCACGCCGACCTCATCCTCATCAACTCCAGCGGCAACCGAGCATGGTTTGACCTCTCAGGCTCGCGAGCCCGCGCCGGCGATATCCCCCTGCTCGATGTCCCCGCTGCCATGCACATCGTCCACTCCTGGTCGGCTGTCGCGCCCGGTGCCCCCGCGACCATCGCCGGGCGGTGGCTCGAGCGCGGCATCTTTGCCTACATCGGCTCGGTCCATGAACCCTACCTGCAAGCCTTCGTCCCCACACCCTTATTCGCCCAACGCCTGATCGCCGGCATGGCTTTCGGTGCTGCCGGCCGCCTCGATGCCGGTGAAGTCTGGCGCATCACGGTCCTCGCCGACCCGCTCTTTGCCTACCGCGCCCCCTCGCCGCGTCTTGAAACAGACCTCCCCCTCGAGGACGCAGCCTCACTGAGAGACCAGTTCAAAACGGCCGCCACCAATGGGGAATACGCCGAGATGTACGCCTCGCTCAGCCTGCTCGGCCGTGACAGCGACACCGCCCGGCTCGCAACCGCCATGCTCCGCGACAAACCCGAACACCTCACGCCCGCCGTCGCCGAGGCCGCCCTCTTTGCCCTCTTCCGCACCGGGATGGATGATGAGTTCCTCCGCGCCTATGTAGTCCTCCCAGTTGATCTCGCAAACGACCTCAACGCGGTCGATGCCCTCTGGCATGTCGGCCGCCGGGCGATCCGCGAACGCAGCAACTGCCGCGAGGCCGCCCTCACACTGATGGCGGCCCACATCCGCGAAACACAGAAAGATGCCGATGCCGCCGAACTCCAGCAACTCGGGGGAGGAAGGCCCTAGATCAACACCCACGCCTACTCGCCCACCACCTCCCGCCTCACCGACCCGCTCACAATCGACCCATCCCGGCGAAACTCAACCCACGACGCCCCATCGGTCGCGGTCGTCCACCACTCCCGACCGACCCGCTGCGCATTCCACCGGATATCAAGAGCCCGCGAAGGCCCCGTCGATTGCAGCACAACACCCGGATCAACCTCCTCGAAAAACGCCATCGCCATCGGTTGCACGCTCCCGTGGTGCGGCAGTTCAAGCACATCGGCTCGCAGGTCCGCACCCGGCACCATCAAGAGTGCCATCGCCTCACGCTGGATATCGCCGCAAAGCAGCAGCCGCCTCTCACCCGCGCGTGCGTACACACTGAACCGCGCAACCAACGAAGAATCATTGTCCCTGGCAAACTGCACCCCAATCGGCGGCGAAAGAAACCGAACGGACGCCTCGCCAAGCGTCAACACCTCATCCGCACCGAGTTGGCGTATCTCGACCCCCCGCACCCGGAGCGCATCGAGAAAGGCCGCAGCCGCCCCCCTCTCCTCGCGTGCCGCCCGCTGCAAAAAGACCCCCGTCAGCGACACCCGCTCCACCCCCAACTGTTCCATGCAATCGAGCAGCCCCGAATAATGGTCAAAGTTGGGATGGGTAATCACCACCTCGCGTACCCGCCACGCGCCGAGTTCTCGCACCGCCCGGGGGATCGTCCGCACGCCAATGCCCGATGAGAGCGAGCCACAATCCCAGAGCATCGCCTCTCGCCCAGACCGCACAAGATGGCTCGTCCCGTCGCCGACATCGATCGTATCAATCCGCAGCAGCGTCTCGGATGACACCCTGCCAGCGTTATAGACCTCACCGCCAAGCCACCCCGTCACCACCAGCGTCGCAGCCCACACCCCCGGGCTCCGCACCCGCCCCCGCACGCACCACACAAACACAAGCACTGTGAGCGCAGCAGTCAATCCGAGCGAGAGCCTCGGCGCATAGAGCGTTGTCAGGGGGATCGTGTCAAAGAACTGCACGACCGCAAGCACCCCCCCAGCAAGCCAATCAAGCACCGCCGATGCCGCACCCCCCGCCGGTGGAACAAGCACACCAACCACCAGCACCGCATACCCCGCCCACAGCATCACCGTCACGATCGGCACGACGATGATCGTCGCGAGCACCGCTGCCGGGCTGACGATCCCGATCGTGCGCGCGACCAGGGGTGTCGCCACAAGCCAGCACAACAGACTCGCGCTCACAAGCTGCGTTGCTCGGCTCAGCCACCACCTTCGCTCCAACGCATCCGGGGGCTCGTGCCGTGCAAAGCTCATTGCAGTTGGGAACATCCGCTCGTGTACCGTCGCGCCAAACCAGACCAGCGCACCCGTGATGCCAAAGGTCAACTGATACCCCAGGCTGAAGATATCCATAGGCCGAACGATCAGCACCCCGATCGCCACCCACGCCAGGAGCGCCCGCTTGTCATACCTCCGTCCGAGCGACTCCGCGCCAAGCCAGACCAGCACCATCGCAGCCGCCCGCAAGATCGGTGCCCGAATCGGCAACACCAGTACATAGAGCACAACCAGCCCCACAACAAGCAGGGGCTCGAGCCGACCCCGATCGCCGGTGAGCCGCACCGCAAAGAGCGCAGCCCCTGCCATGATCGCCAGATGAAACCCGCTGATCGCGAGCACATGGGCGATCCCCTGCCTTGCAAAGGTCGAGCGGATCTCCTCGGTGCCCGATTCCCGCTCACCAAGCAGCAACGCCCCGAGCATCGCCCGCCCGGGCGACCCGCTCTCAGCCCGCAGCACCGCCGACGCCCGCTCGCGCAGCCACGAGCGCCCACCAAGCCACCACCGCTCGACCCGCGCTGCGAGTGTCCGGCTCGGTTCGATGTGCTCGATCAGGTCTGGGGATGCAAGCGCAAGTCTCGCCGCCAGCCCGTCCTGTGCTGCCCACAGCCGGGCATCACTCTCGCCCGGGTTGCTCGGCATCGCAATCAACCGGGCGATACCCATCACCCGAACCCGATCGCCGGGTGCGACCCCGGGCTCGCCGCCGCGCACCGTGACCCGTACTCGACCGCTGACGGGCATGGTGCCAGCATCGCCCACTGCTGCACGCGCGCGCACAGTAAACGAGAACCCCGGCCCGCCCATAGGCAGATACCCCGCCAGCGCACCCGATGATTCCAACTTCCGCACCGGCTCAACCACCACGCCCTCGATCGTCACGATCGACCCGCCCCCCGGCTGCGCAGGCGAGGGCAACACCCGCGCCAAACTCGATGCCGGAACCTCAAGCACCCTCGCGGTAAACCACCCGCCCGACAGCAACACAACTACCAAAGCCAACACAGCAACCCAAGGCCCACCCCGTCGGCTCGCACCCGCCGCAAGCACCAGCATCGCAACACCAAACCAGAGCACAGAGGGCGGGGCAATACCCGCACGCCAGAGCCCCAAAGCGATCACTTCACCCAGAACCACCATCACAAAGGCAAGGGTCGCTCGCCAGGCTGCGGGTGTGGTCGGGGGAAGGGCTGCGGGGTTGTCTGGAACAAACAGCACGAGGGCAGGATACATGCTCAGCCGCCGCCCCATCGGAATGAAGACGAGTTGCACGAACCCCGAGCGCAAGCTCGGGTGTCTTTCTGCCTCTACGAGCCCTGAGTGCAAGCTCAGGTGTCTTTTTGCCTTTACGAGCCCCGAGCGCAAGCTCGGGTTTGTGGATCGCCATCTGCCACAGGCATACCCCAAACCTGTGCTCGCGCACAGGGCTCGTAAAGACACATACCAACTTTCGGGATCCGTATCAGTTCCCAGTGCTGGCAAGGATGTCGTCAAAGCCCTTGGTCAGATCCACGGTGATCGGCAGCCCGGCATCATCCTGCCAGCGATCCTGCCCGGTGTGCCCATCACTGAAGAAGTTGAACGCATAATCGAGCTGCGTTGTGACACCATCCACACCAATCGCCCTCGCGCCGGAGTCTTTGCGACCAAAGTACACACCATCGGCCCCTGCCGAGTGAACGATGAACGCGCCGCGTGAGGCACTCGGGAGCACACTGCCACCAAAATCGACAGGCGTGGGAAAGCTTGGGCTGCCCAAGACTGCTGTGAGCGCGTGCCCGACCTCAGCCGGATCAGCGATCAGGCTCAAGTCTGTCTGATCCCGCTCACCCTTACCAAGGCTTGTGCTCTGGAGCCACCCGGCATTGCTGGCGTAGTAATACCGCGCCCGGCTCTTGTTGTTCGACTGGAAATCTTCCTTGGCAAAGTCGATCTCTGTGAGCGGCTCGCGCGGCCCCATCGGGTCTTCCACCCACGCCAGGACCGGGTTCCCAAACGCATCCACAAGGTCAGGGAACTGCTGCGTGTGAAGATCGAGACCGACCTGACCATCGGCAATCTTCAGTTGATCGCCATTGGCCTGAAAGTACACATTGTCGCCCGTACCCAAGAGGTTGAAATCCACCTCGACGCCCTGTCTCCGATTGAAACTTTTACCAAAGGGGCCGACGAAGTTGTTGGGGCCGCCATCGGGCCGTCCCGCTTCACCGACAATCGCGTCCTGCCCGATCAGGTCAAGCAGCACATTCTCCATCGAGGTGAACCCGCCATCGCTGCCTGCGTTGAGCTTGTGTCCCATCTCATTTGGCAAAAAATACCCGGGCATCTGCCCCGCGTGGTCCTGACTGAACTGCTCAGCCGCGTTGGTGGTCTCCGAGAGCAGTGTCGCGGTCGCCGCCTTTCGCGCAGCCGTGCGCGCCCCGCCCATCGCAGGAACAATGATCGCAATCACAATCGCGATGATCGCAATCACGACCAGCAGCTCAATCAGCGAGAAGCCGGGCTCCCGGGTGGTGGTTGGTGTTGTGGACATCCGACACTCCTCTATCGTCTTGCCTCTGCATATCGGCACGCAGAGCAAGAACACTTCAAGCCAGGCTGGGTCGCACCAAGTGCAGACTCCGGTCGTTGCATCTTCTGATTCGTGCGCCGACCCGGCGGTGTTGCCAATCGGGCCCAGAAAGCCGAGGAACCTCCCCCGACAGCCCCAAAGTGTAATGCCGCAGCCCCTGGGAAACAGGCTTTCTCAAAAACCAGAGTGACGATCGTGTTATGTTTGGGTAGTCCTCCATTACACTGACTTCCAAACTCGGATATCAATGTTTGTATCCCATGAGGGTACTATAATACCCAACGGCTTTCCCACTCGGGTCGCCAAAGAGGGGATAGGCTGTGGTTCTAGGCACACTCAACTCAACGCCTGATTCCCCCGAACGAACCCGACTTGAGCGCCTTGCTGCCGATGCGCTCCTCGAGGGGAAACTGGTCATCCTGCCCACCGAGACGGTCTATGGCATCTTTGCAGCCGCGACCCATCCCGACGCGATTTCCCAACTTTCAGAGTTGACCCGCCCCCAGTCAGACCTAAACACCGGCCACCACTTCACCTGGCACGCCCCCTCAACCGAGACGGTCTTCAGTGCATTCCCGATCGTTTCGGCCAAACACCGCCGCCTGATGCGTCGCCTGCTGCCTGGCCCGGTGCGGTTCCGCCTCGAACTCGAACCCGACACCCTGACCACCTCGCTCAACGCCCTCGGCATCAAACCGGGCATACTCGACCACCAGGGAGTACTCGAGGTCCGTGTGCCAAGCCAGCCCACGACCCAGCGGGTGCTCGAACTGACGGGCGTCCAGGTCGTCGCCAGCCGATTGGCCGGGGTGGGATGGAGCCCAGACCGTTGTGTCAAGGCAGCCCTCAAAGACGATCAGGCTGCCCGGGCAGGCATCGCGGTCCTGCTCGATGAAGGCCCGGTCATGTTCGGCTCGGTCTCAACACTTGTGCGACTCAACAGCCTCGGCAACTACCACATCGAGCAAGAGGGTGCCTACGACTCCAGAATGATCGAGAAGCTCTCCCGCACCCGAATCCTGTTCGTCTGCACAGGCAACACCTGCCGAAGCCCGATGGCAGAAGCAATCGCACGCCACCTCATCGAGGAAGCCCATAAGGATTCCCCGGAGAATGCAGAGGTCACGGTTCTTTCAGCGGGCACAAGCGCCGCCACCGGCAGCCCCGCCTCGCCACAGACCGACGCTGCCCTCCAGGCACTTGGTATCAAGCCCCGCGAGCACACCTCACGCCCGCTCACCCGCCAGCTTGTCGCCGAGTCTGATGTCATCTATACGATGAGTGGCTGGCACCGCGAAGGAATCGCAGCACTCGACCCGACTGCTGCATCACGAACCTTGCTGCTCGACCCGGCGGGGCAGGATGTGCCCGACCCGGTCGGGCTGCCCCAGGAGGTTTACAATCAGACCGCTGCCCGTCTCTATGAACTCATCAAGCAGAGACTCACCGAGTTGGACATGCTCAGCGAAAGCACCACGAGAGAGGATTCTCGATGAAGATCGCTCTGGGTTCAGACCACCGCGGCGTAGAAACCGCTGCACTGCTCGCTGAACAACTCCGACGCGAGGGGCACGAGACCGTGCTCTTTGGGCCGCCCCAAGGCCAGAGCTGTGATTATCCTGAACAAGCCTACAAAGTCGGCACGCAGGTCGCCAATGGGCAGGCCGACCGGGGCATCCTGATCTGTGGCACGGGGATCGGGATGAGCCTGGCAGCCAACAAGGTCCACGGCGTGCGCGCAGCGGTCGTCCACGACGAGCTCACCGCGCAGCTCTGCCGATCGCACAACGACGCAAACATCATCTGCCTCTCAGGAGACCTGCTCGGGCAACACCTGATCGGGAAGGTCGTCGAGGTCTTCCTCGCGTCAAAGTTTGAGGGTGGTCGCCACGCCCGCCGTGTGAAAAAGATCATGGTGATCGAACGCGGCGAAGACCCCGCAACAACCGAAATTCCAGCGAGCTAAGAGAACCGCAGGCGCGCCTCTACGAGCCCCGAGCGCAAGCTCGGGACTACGAGTTGTCGATTTCCGCAAGTAAAACCAATCCTGTGCTCGCGCACAGGGCTCGTAAAGATACATACAAATTTATCGCAAGCCGTATTAGATCATCATTGCCTTGAGCCCTGGAAGGGCTCCGGTCCATAGCCCCGGGCGCAGCCCGGGGACACCCGTGATACCAACGATCGAGCCCCGGAAGGGGCGAAGGCGCATCGGCTCTGTACCTCACCATCGCCCCGCCGGGGCTCACCCCTTGCGCACAACCGACCACCCCGGGCTGCGCCCGGGGCTATGAACCTGTGCCCCATCCGGGGCTCGAACCCGTATGACTTCTTGATGTTCGTTACTTCTCGACCCGCTCGACCACGATCGGTACAAACACCCGCTCGGTCCATTCCCTCGCAGGTCGGCCCCACCACAGCACTGCATCAGGTGTCAACACCCGGGGCAGCTCCATCGGCTCTGCCAACTCCTCAAACACCGCGACCTGCCCATTGCCGAGTGAGAGCGCAGAACGAAGCGATGCCATCGCAGCACGGTCAAGCCGTGTGTCTGCCATGTAGATCGCTTCAAGTGGAGAGGATGGCAAACTCACAGCACTGCGGAGCAACTGCGGAGCGCTCCCGGATTCGGGCGTGTCGCTACTGGCAAACTCAATCGGTTCGGGAGCAGTTACAACCGGTGCAAACCTGGATTCCATAGCAACCACGATCGGCTCCGAGACATCCGTGCCAAGCCGCCATGATGCCCCAGGCCTGACAGCACGCTCGGCAAAGCGACCGAGCTGTGCGATGGTCGTCTCAGGATCGACACTCTGCACCCGCACCAGCAGCCGACCCTCAGCAAGCAACATCAACGCACGCCCCCAGTCGCTGGTAAAGAGCATGGCCGGGTCTGGTGCAGAAACAGATGCTCCCTCAGCCAACATCCGCTCTGTGCGCACATCTTGGGGAAACGGCGCTTCATCCCCCGCCACCTTTGGCGTAACCTCGTTGTTCTGGGCGATCGCAAGGTCTTGCCCCTCGACACTGCTGTCATTCCCCGCAATAGACCCAGGCACCGACCCCGAACCAGACCCACTCGGCAAGAGTTGCAGCCCGATCCCGATCGACAGCACCACCACAGCAGCCAACGCAAGCCCAACTCCCGCATGGCTACTCATCCACCGCAGACCCCCAACAACCCGGCTCGGGCGGACCACCCGCACACTCGAAATCGGCAGCGAGTCTGTCAGCGGATCACCCCCCGCAAGCCCGAGAAGCGCCTCGCGCTCGAGACGCGCAATCACAGATTCACCAAGCCACGCCGGCGGCTGCTCGTCGCCGAGGGTCCGCAGCATGACCCGGTCGCGGGCCATCATCTCGATCTGTGTCGCAAGCTCGGGGTCGTGCGCGAGCAGCTGCTCGCGCACAACATCGGCCTCCTGACAGCCCAAGTCCCCCTCGACCAGGGCTGCCAGAGTGTCGATATCGATCGGAAGATCGTGCATCAGGTTGTCCAACGATTCGGTATCCATCCTCTTCAATCCATCTGCCTGTGCCCGTGGTCCAACGCCTCGTAGGCCTGCCTCAGTGCTGCCCGTGCCCGGAACAAGCGACTCCTGACCGTCCCGACAGGAATCTCCAATGTGTCAGCGATCTGCTCATACTCAAGACCACGACCATCACGGAGCACCAGGATCGCCCGGTGCTCATCCGATAACTCATCAAGGGCGTCGATCATCCGTTGCCGCTCTTCATCCCGTTCGATCCCCAACTCGGCCTCGGGTTCCCTGTGTTGGGCAAACCCGAGTTCATTTCGTCGATCTGCGTTCCCATCGCGAGCCGAAGCCATGGAATCAAGACTCGCGTGCCGACGGAGCTTCTCAGACCGGAGCTTGCTCAGGCAGACATTGGTCGTCACCCGGTAGACCCAGGTCGAGAGCTTGGCCCGCTCATCAAAGGTGTCAAGCCCCTTGATGACCTTGATAAAGGTGTCCTGGGTCAGGTCCGCTGCCATCTCGCGATCACGAACCATCCGCACGCATATCGAGAATATCCGGACCTGGTACCGCTCGAACAGGGTCGTCCAGGCTGAGGCATCACCCGCACGGATCGCAGCGACGAGTTGGGTATCGATCTGGTCCTCAGCAGTTGGTGGCTGGGAGGCCCGCCGGGGCTGCCTGGGATGGGAACCCGGCAAGGAGTTTGTTGGGGTATCCGCGTGAGGCTTGGGGTTGTCTCGGGGCTGACCTGGCACAGGGTGATCGTAACCGCTTGGACAGGTGGACGAGCCAGCCCGATCTGCACACCACAATCTCCTCCTGCTGGGTGCCATGACAACTTTCGGTACTCATGGTGGAATGAGCACAACAGCCGATACAGAGACATATACCCCAGATATAAAAGGTATTCGTTCGGCATTCTCGCAATTATGGTCTCTTTTTCGTCCTACCACTTCGGTTTTCGGGCCTCCCGTGGTACATTCATGCCTGTCTCCAACAGTGCCACTGGTTCTGGGATTGATCTTGCATCGGTACGCCCGACTGACGGGTTCGTGTCACGGGATTTACATCGTCTGGCTCCCTCACGCTCTGAGCGGGGGGGTCTCGAAATACGAACATCACAAGTAAAGCGGAGGATGGAAAATGCTGAATCGAATCCTGAGTGTGCTCGCGCTGGTTGGCGTCGGCTTCTTCCCTGGAGCTGTGCTTGCCCAGCCTGTCCAGAATGATGTCAGGCAGATCGTGCAAGATGAGTTCGAGCTCGGCAACTTCTCGATCCAACGGATCGATATGCCCGCCGAAAATGTCTCGTTCATCGCCGAGGTCACACTCAACGGCATCGAGCACGCCATCTGGATCGATCCTCAGTCGTTCCGCACCGAGGATGCCCGCGCCACAACCGTGGATGCCTTGGGCAACTTGGTCGATATCCCACTCCCAGCGCCACTGACTGTCCGCGGGCAGGTCGAGGGCATCCCCGAGGCACGAGCTGCGGGCTCACGCATGGGCGGCGGGCTCCACCTCACCATCGCACTCCCCGGCGTACCAGAAACCGAAATCTGGACCATCCAACCCCTCTATGATGCCATCGAAGGCAGCGACCCGGCACTCCATGTCATCTCCAGGGCAGACGACATGCTCCCCAGCGACCAATACACCTGTGGTGTCGAGGACAACGGCCTCGGGCATGTCCAGAACGACGGCGGCGACAACGGCTCGGGCCAGCGGGGCTTCCTTGTCTGCGAACTTGCCACAGACGCCGACTTCGAGTACTACGGCCTCAACGGCAACAGCGAAGCCAACACCATCGCCGACATTGATACCGTCATCGCTCGCACCTCCGCTGTCTACGAAGGGCAGTGCAATGTCACCTTCATGATCCCCCATTACCAAATCTGGACAACCTCGAGCGATCCCTACTCCTCAACCGATGCAGGCACTCGGCTCACACAGGTCCGTAACTGGTGGAACAGCAACATGGGCGGTGTCAACCGCGACCTTGCCCATGCCTTTACAGGTGTCAACCTCAACGGCTCGGTCATCGGTGTCGCATGGCTCTCGGCCGTCTGTGGCTCCAACGGCTACGGGCTCGTTCAGTCCCGCTTCACCGGCGGCATGAACAGGCGAAGCGCCCTCTCCTCACACGAGATCGGACACAACTTCTCCGCGGGCCACTGCGACGGCAACGGCGACTGCCACATCATGTGCTCAGGACTCGGTGGATGCAACGGCCTGGGCAACCCCGCCTTCTTCGGCGACTCTATCGCAACCAAGATCCGAAACTACGCAGCAAACCGACCATGCCTCGAAGAGGACGGCCTGCCCTATCCCTTCCTCGAAGAATGGACCACAACAACCATCGACCCAAACATATGGCCCACCAACAACGGCGGCATCTCCAATACCAACGGCACCAACGAACCCAGCCCACCCAACGCACTCAACCTCGATGGCACAGACCTGATCAGCTCGGCCAATCTCAACCTTGCCGATGTCACCGAAACCCCCTATATCTCGTTCTATGCACAGCACAAGGGTGTCGAAAGCGGTGAAACACTCACCTTCGAGTACAGAGACTTCTTCGGTGACTGGGTCACACTCCTCACCGTCACCTCCGACGGCACAGACCAAACCGACTTCACCTTCCACACCGAACCCATCCCCGTCACAGGGTGGTGGTCCGACTTTGCCCTCAGGTTCAGCACGCAGGGCAACGACGGCACCGACGACTGGTTCGTTGATGACATTGCCGTCGCACCCTTTGCTGGCAACCCGGTCCCGTTTGTTGAAGAGTTCCCCTCAACGGGCCTCGACCCGCTCGTCTGGGGCACCGTCACCGGCACCGTCAACACCGAAGGCACCAACGAGCCCAGCGCGCCCTACTCGCTCAACCTCGACAACGCCGAGACGGCAGAGTCCAACACCTTCCTCATGGGCAATGCCGCCTTCCCCACATACTTCTCCTTCTACACCCAGCACACGGGGGTCGAAGCCGGAAAGACGCTCGATGTCGAGTATGTCAACCTCGCCGGCTCGTGGGCAAACTTC
>JAJRZG010000208.1 GCA_024275365.1 Planctomycetota bacterium
CACGGCTGCTGCGGTCCAGACCCAACTGGCAGCCCTCGACCGCGTACTCGATATCCTGGCAGAGCCCGTCGAGTTTGCGGGCGAGCGCACGGGCGTGCGGCTCTCGCCCAGCGAGGTCCGGGGGCAGCTCACGCTCGAAGGTGTTTCGTTCGCCTATCCCAAAATGCGTAAAAAGGAAGAGCAGGACGAGGCCTAGCTGGCCGGTGAAGACCAGTTCGGCGAGCCGGTGCTCCACGAGATCGACCTCGAAGTCGCTCCCGGCGAGACGATCGCCCTCGTCGGCCCGAGCGGGTCGGGCAAGACCACACTCTGCAATCTCATCGCCCGGTTCTACGACCCTCAGGTCGGACGGGTGCTGCTCGATGGGCACGATGTCCGCGAGATTGATGTACGGAGCTTCCGCCGCTTGCTCGGGGTGGTCGAGCAGGATGTCTTCCTCTTTGATGGCACCGTTGCTCAGAATATCGCCTATGCCCGACGAGGGGCGACGATGGACCAGATCGTCGAGGCTGCCCAGGCTGCCAATGCTGAGGAGTTCATCGCCGAACTCGAGTATGGCTACAAAACCATGATCGGCGAACGAGGCGTCCGGCTCTCCGGCGGCCAGAAGCAACGCATCGCCATCGCCCGGGCCTTGCTTGCAGACCCCGCGATCCTCATCCTCGACGAGGCCACCAGCAGCCTCGATACAGAGAGCGAGGCGTACATCCAGGAAAGCCTGAGCCGCCTGACGCGCGACCGGACGACCTTCGTCATCGCCCACCGGCTGAGCACCGTCCGCGATGCCGACCGGATCGTCGTGCTCGATCACGGCCGAATCGTGGAGATTGGTACCCACGAGGAACTCCTGGCCTCGGGCGGACGGTACGCCGCCTTCCTGGCCCGCCAGCTCGAACCCGGCACAGCCCCTGGGGTCGAGCCGGTAGAAAATCTCTCGTCTACGGACTAAATGACACCCGGGCCATGTTCCTCTTGGCTGCCCGATCCCCTTCGGTCGGCTATCGTTGTCGACCGCAGGGGAAGAACAGACTTACCTTTTACCACCGTCAGAGGAGACTCAAGCAATGCGCAAGATCACCCGTGCCTTCGTTCTCGGTTTCGCCGCCTCGGCCCTCGCCTTCACCGGCTGCGCAAGCACCGGGTCCACCGCCAAGGACTGTGATATGGCTGCTGGAGATTGCGATATGTCGGAGAAGGATTGTGATATGGCATCCATGGACGGCAAGATGTCGTCTGAAAAATGTGATATGTCAGCCAAGGGTGGCGAAGACTGTGGCGGCGAGGCCATGGCTGGTGGCGATGCCATCAACGACACCTGCCCCATCAGCGGCAACCCCGTCAGCGCCGATGTCCAGACCGTCTCGTTCCAGGGCCAGGAAATCGGCTTCTGCTGCGGCGGCTGCGTGGGCAAGTTCGCCAACCTGACCGACGCTGAGAAAGCTGCCAAACTCGCTGGCTGAGGCTCTTTGCCAAACACACACAGATCAAAAGTAGATCATTCTTCCTGAAAAGTAACAATCTGCGTCAATCTACGCCAAGGGCTTGACTTGTCAGGCCCTTGGCTGCATTTTGGAAGCATCCAAACATAGGGGAGAGTGTATGAACCGAGTCAATACCCAATTAAAAACACTTGTAGTTCTCATCATTGCGTCACTGGCTGGTGAAGTATCTGCCCAGAACGAGCCGCTCTTCAGCGTCACCAACGGCGGCCCGAGCAACCTGTCGGGTGATGCTGTCTTCCAGGTCATCGCTGGGAACCCGGTCCAGGTCGGAGGTCAGGCGGGGATGGGGCTCGGTCGCCACGGTGATGACATCACAGGGCTTGCTCCCCTCGTCCTACCCGGCTTGCGGGCGACCGGTGACTTTATCATCTGCTTCTCGGTCGATCCCTTTGCCGTCGGTGTCAGCCGATTCCGCATCACCCTCCAGAACCTCTTCAAGCAGGCTCTCAATAACCAGCAGGCCGGGGATACCTACCTCTCAACCGAAGCCTGTAGAAGGGGTGTCGGGGTACTCCCGCCACCCTTCAGTATGGGGCTCGAGAACAACGCCCTCGGGGTGAACCAATCGGAGGAATACCCCAACGCCTTCGGCATCCTGCCGCTCGCTGACCCGGCGTTCCAGGTGCCCCCCGGCACACCGCTCGATGACATTAACGCCACGACCGGGTTTACCGAACTCACGCCACCGACAGTCTACTTCACACTCAGCGCCGACAGCCCTTCGCTTGAGTTCCTCCCCGGCCCCGTCAGCGGCGCGACGATCTTTCTTGACGATGACTTCCAGATCCCGGGCAACGAAACCCTCTTTGCGGAGCCCCTGCAACTCGGGCTCGACACACTCGACCAGATCAGCGGCCTGATCGTCCTCGATGACGATCTCGACGGCATCTTCAACGGCACCGACACGGTCTATGTCTCGCTTGCCCCGGGGTCGCCAACACTCACGGTTCTCGGGCTCAACCCGGGCGATGTGCTCGTGCTCGAATCGGGTAATGTTGCACTCTTTGCCCAGGCGCAGATACTCGGGCTTGCCCTCAACGACAACATGAACGCCCTCGACATGGTCCCCCTCTTCAACGACTCGGCAGAAGACACGATCAACATGATCGTCGATTGCCCCGCCGACTTTAACGACGACGGCAACATCAACTCACTCGATGTGCTGACCTTTCTCAACGCCTGGAACAACGCTGAACCCAGAGCCGATTTCAACGGTGATGGAGCCTTCACGACGCTCGATGTCCTGATCTTCCTCGGATTCTGGGCGGGCGGCTGCTAGCCCCTCCGGATGTGTCTTTACGAGCCCCGAGCGCAAGCTCGGGTTCCCAATGGTCGATTCTCACGGGCAAAACCAACCCTGTGCTTGCGCACAGGGCTCGTAAAGACACGCACAAAGTAAGGCGTATGAGCCGTGCCAAGTGTTGGATATCGTCGGGGGCTTCTTCGTTTCAGGGCACGCACCCAGGCAACCCCGGACTGAAGTCCGGGGCTCGGACGCTCATCCCGGATACCATCCACCCGTATGAACTCGACCGTCCAACTCCTCGAGCCAGAGATCCGCGATGCGATCAACGAACGGCGGTTAGCCGACCTGCGGACCGCGCTGCGCACGATCGACCCACCCGATGTGGGTGAGCTGCTCAGCGAGTTGGAGCCGACCGAGGCGGCGATCATCTTCAGGCTGCTCTACCGCGAAGAGGCCGCCGAGACCTTCACCCACCTCGAGCCCGACCTCCAGGAAGAGTTGATCGAGCACTTGGGCGACAGCCGAACGCTCAGGCTGCTTGAAGAGCTGCACCCAGACGACCGGGCTGCCTTCCTCGATGAGCTGCCCGCAGAAGCGGCAGAAAAACTGATCGCCAGGCTCAGCCCAGAGAACCGGCGCATCACCCAGCAGATCCTCAACTACCCCGAGGAGAGTATCGGCCGCCTGATGACACCCGACTATGTGCGCGTGCGGCTGGACTGGACTGTCGATCAGGCAATCGCGCACATCCGCCTGCACGGGCAGGATGCCGAGACGATCAACTGGATATTCGTGGTCGGCGATCGGCTCAAACTGCTCGACGACATCCCGATCCGGCGACTGCTTTTGGCAGAAGCCAACACGACCATTGAATCAATCTGCGACGGGCGGTTTGTTGCGCTTGCGGTCACCGACGACCGCGAGGAGGCTGTGCGGGTGATGGGCAAGTACGACCGCACCGCGCTGCCGGTGGTCGATTCTGCGGGCAGCCTGCTCGGGATCGTCACCTTTGATGATGTTGCCGATGTCGCAGAAGAAGAAGCGACCGAAGACATCCACAAGCTCGGCGGCATCGAGGCCCTCGATCAGCCCTACATGCAGACCGGGTTCTTCGAGATGATCCGAAAACGCGGCGGGTGGCTCGCGGTGCTCTTCATAGGACAAACGGTCACCGTCGCGGTCCTTTCGATCTTCGAGGGGCAGATCCACGCGATCACCGCCCTTGCGCTCTTCATCCCGCTGGTAATCTCCTGTGGCGGTAACTCGGGAAGCCAGGCGGCCACGCTTGTCACGCGCGCGCTCGCACTCGACGAACTCGAACCGGCTGACTGGTTCACCATCATCCGCCGCGAGCTTGTCAGCGGCCTGCTCCTGGGGGCCATGCTCGGCGTGCTCGGGATGTTCACCGTCCTGATCTGGAATATGTATCAGGGCCACCCGACTCCGCTGGCAGGCGACCCCGTCATCCAGCCGCCGCTCTACCAGATCATGCTGGTGATCTCACTCGCTGTGGCGGGTGTTGTGACCTGGGGCACACTCGTCGGCTCGCTCCTGCCTCTGGGCCTGAAAAAGCTCAACATCGACCCGGGCGTCGCCTCGACACCCCTGGTCGCGACACTCATGGACACCTCCGGCATGCTGATCTACTTCGGTATCGCAGCGATCCTACTGCGCGGGGCACTGCTTTGAGCCTCGGACTTCAGTCCGGGGTCACCTGGTGTCAATCGCAAAGAACCCCCGACCGCAGTCGAGGGCTGAGAGTCTGAGAGATTTCCAACATCACAACTCAGACGAATCCCGCTTGAAACTCGTGTGTCAACGAGGGGGTGAAAGAGAGAGCTGTGCCACCAGTCATCTCCCCATTCGGCCATGCGTCAAACAGAGCCGCGAGCGCAAGCGACCGGTTTCATACGGATTCCACTTCGGTCTGCGTGGGTGCCATGCTTTCGCGCCAGCGTAAGCATGATGGACCTATCCGCATGGCTACGCTGACGCGAAGCCATGGCACCCTCGAGGGCGGACGAACGAAGGAGACCATGAAAGCGCAGCCAGTCCGGGGGTGTCATCTGCTGCGCAGGACTCCACCCCCGGCTATTCAAGAACAGCCCCCCGGGCAGAGGGAGGGAAGATACAAGGTGCAACCCTTGCGCAGAAACTTCATGGAATG
This sequence comes from Planctomycetota bacterium, assembly GCA_024275365.1. GTDB lineage: Bacteria > Planctomycetota > Phycisphaerae > Phycisphaerales > UBA1924 > PNC22. Next base: position 4,916 of record JAJRZG010000208.1, read on the forward strand.
CATATTAGAAAGTGTTCAGGTCTCCCATACCGAGCGCCCAGGCTGCCAGTCAGGGAACTCTCGTTTCACCCAATCACCGACATAATTGGGATCGGTTGGTGTGCTTTCGGTCTGCCAGATGTGTCGGAACGACTCTCGATCGTACGGGTCGCTCATCGCTCTCTCTGTGGCCTCCCGTACCAACGCACAAGTTGCACTGGGTAGCCTCCCTGCCTCCAGTCTAGTTTCAAGCGAATCCCAAAGCACTTCGAGGATCATCTCTCGACCCACACGCGAGTACTCCGGATGAGCCAAGTAGTACTGCCCGATGAGTTCGAGCTTGGAAGGGTCGGACCAGAACTTGCCGTACATCGGATCGGCTGCCACGAGTCCCAGATCACGCTCAAGCGCCTCGACATACCAGCGGTATGAATGTTCGTCCTCCGCCATATTACACCCGTTTAGTGCAAAACCCGGTACACCTCGGCCTGATCGGTCAGCCCCTGCGCGATCTTGTCCTCGCCATCGGCCCGCATCGGGATAAACCCATTGGTGACCGCTGCTTAATAGAGCGTCACGCCGTCGGCGTGCTTGGCGGTCAAGACCCGCAGCTCATCGCACATGTTCATGATCTCATAGACCGCGATCCGCCCTCGATACCCAGAGCCAAAGCACGAGTGGCAATCCTCGCCTGCTTCTTCGACACTCTGCCCGCTGCCGCGACAGGCTTCGCAGGTCCGCCGCACGAGTAGCTGCGCCATCACCGCCATGAGTGAGCTGGTGATGAGGTAGGGTTCGAGCCCGATATCGATCAGCCTCGGGATGGCACTCGGCGCATCGTTGGTGTGGAGCGTTGCAAGCACAAGGTGCCCCGTCAGCGATGCCTGGATCGCAAGCTGCGCCGTCTCCTGGTCGCGGACCTCACCGACGAGGATCACATCGGGGTCTTGCCGAAGCAGCGCCCGAAGCCCCGTGGCAAAGGTCACCCCCCGCTTGGGGTTCACCTGCATCTGGCTGATGCCCTCGACATGATATTCGACCGGGTCCTCGATCGTCATCACATTGCGGGTGGCGCGGTCGATGCGACCAAGCGCCGCATAGAGCGAGGTCGTCTTGCCCGAGCCCGTCGGCCCCGTCACGAGGATCATCCCGGTGGGGCGGTCGATCAGGTCCATCAGCTGGGCCTGCATCTTCTTGTTCATCCCGATCTCATCGAGGCTCAGCTGCGTCTGCGACTGGTCCAGCAGCCGCAAGACCAGCCGCTCGCCAAAGACCGTCGGGATGCACGAGAGCCTGATATCAATCTTCTTCTGCCCGATACGCACCGAGGTGTGCCCGTCTTGTGGGCTGTGCCGATTGGCGATATCGAGCTCGGTCATCACCTTGAGCCGACTCGAGATCGCGGCTGCCAGAGACATCGGGGGCGAGAAGACATCGAGCAGCATCCCGTCCACACGGAACCGGATCACCAGCTTGTTCTCCTGCGGGTGGACATGGATATCGCTCGCCCGTCGACGCAACGCCTCGAACAGGATCATGTTCACAAGCCGAATGACCGGCGTCTGTCGCGCAAGGCTCAGCAGGTCGGTCGATGAGCTCATCCCCGCAGCCACGCTCTCGATCGCCGAGGCATCAAGGGGCATCTCCTCGATGATCTCGGTCACAAGATCGCCCCGCTGTTCGTATCCACGGTTGATGAGGTTTGCCACCGCTGCCCGCGGGCTCAGCACGATCCGCAGCGGCAGCCCGATCTCGTCTTCAAGCATCGAGAACACCGCCGGTTGCAACGGCTGGGCGGTCGCAACCGTCATCACATGCCCGTCGCTCTCAAGCCCGGCAATGTGCAGCTCGCGGGCCAGATCGGGCTTGACCAACTCATAGAACTTGCTCGACGACTCATGCAAGCGGGGCTCAAGGCGGTACTCAAGCCCCGTCCGCTCGGCGAGCTTCGAGAGCGCCTGCTGCTCATCCATCGCAAGCAGCGAGAGCAGCACATCCCAAGGGTCGGTGTCCGAGCCCTCAGCCTGACGGAACGCCCGAAGCTGGTCGGGCGTGAGCCGAAGCCCCCCCAACTGCTCAGCAAGCTGGGACGATTCATCAAGCGCAAGCACCCCGGTCTGCCCCAAGGGCTCAGCGGGCGACCCATCGCTGCTGACCCGCGAACGCAACCTGGCAAGCGGTCCTCCAGCCATTACCTGTCGTCCTCAGTGAGCGGAATGATGAGCGGGTATTCCTCAGCCGGGGTCTCTTCGGGCAACTCGACAGGGGCAGAACCCTCGGGGGTCGTGAATTCTTCCTCACGCCACGAGACCGGGCTGAGCAGCTCGATCGTCGTCGGCATGAGTTTGGGAAGCCCCGAATCGATCCCCGCATATTCCTGAGGCCCCTTCGAGAGCAGACGCAGGTCGGCAAAGTTGCGGTCGTTCAAGATCCGAGGCGTGATGAAAATATACAGCACCTGCTCGTTGGTGATCTTGTTCGTGTCCCGAAACAAGAACCCAAGAATCGGGATATCACCAAGCCCCGGCACCTTAATCACCGTGTTCCGCGAGTCGTTGACCGTGATCCCGCCGACGATGATGGTCGTGTCGGTCGGGATGGTCACCGAGTCGCTCCGGACATTGCGGGTGGTCTTGGGTGGTGGGATGCCGTTGGAACCCGTGCCGGTAAAGTTGGAGAGCTCGATCTCATAGGCGAGCCGCAGGTACCCGGCTTCAGAGATGCTCGGCGTCACCGTCAGCTTCGTGCCCGCCGACTCATACCCCGAAAAGCTCACCTGGTCACTGTTCACACCGATGGTCGTCGTCGTCGTCGGCTGCTCGTCGGTGCTCTCGATCGCGGCCTCCTCGTTGTCATTGACAAGCAACTGCGGCGATGAGAGAATCCTCGCATCGGTGGTGGACTGGATTGCGTCGAGAATCACCGGGACATACTGGCTCTTGATAAGCGATGCACTAAACCCTCCAAGCCCGGCAAGCGGGAGCTTCGGGTCAGTAAACAACCCGCCCGCCCCGACCGACCCAAGCCCAAAGGCCGTCTGTGTCGAAAACTGCCCCGCCTGGATCTGCCCCTCCACCGCAAGACGGAAGTCGCTGGTGTTGCTCACCGCGAGGATTTTCACCTCGATATATACCTGTGGCCGACGGACATCGAGCTCGCTGATGATCCTCGCGAACTGGCCCTGCAGCTTGCCCGGGGCTTTAACGATCACGACATTGGTCGCCTCGTGGGATGTCACAAACGAGTTCTCCGAAGTCGGGTCAAAGGCGTTCTCCGAGGCGTTGCCCTGGTCCTGCAAAAACCGCTGGAACGCCCCGGGACCGGTCTGGTTCTGGTTGTTGCGTGACCCGGGCAAGAGTGCGCTGCCACTCGAAGATTCGTTCTCGATGATCGCCTGGAGTAGGTCGGCAAGCTCGAGGGCGTTCACATTTTTCACCGCGTACCGCACGATGACGATCTCTTCCTGACTGACATCGAGGGCCTCGATGAGTGCTGCGAGCTGCTCTTGCTGTTCTGTCGTGCCGTAGTAGAGGATCGTGCCCCGCACCGCATCGACCATCATCACCGACCCGCCGCCGAGTGTGCTCTGCTGGTTCTGGTTCTGCTGCTGGTTGAAGCGGGGGTTAAAGAACTGCTGCGACGAACTGTCGGTATCTTCGAGCTTGATAACCTCACCAAGCCCGCGCTGGCTTGCGATATTGGCGATCATGGCGGCGTTCGCCCCGGCTTTGTATTCTTCCGGTGTCAGCGTGGTTGCCACATCGATGATCCCGAGCACATGACGCACCTGTTCGACCTCCGATACGGTACCCCGAAAGATCAGCGCGTTGCCCGAAGGGTCAATCGTCAGGCGGTCTGCAAGGTTGTCAATACTCGATGCGGTCCCGGGGGTTTGGGTCCCGACATCCTGCCCGGAGAAGGTCCCCCGGAGCGTCCCCCCCTGCCCGACCAGTGTCACCGCGCGTTCCCTCGCCGTCTGGGCTGCGACATACTTGAGGTCGATCCGCGTGTAGGTCGTCTTGCCATACTCCTCGAGCACACGCTTGATGAGCTCTTCGATCGCCCGCACCCGTCGGGGTGTATCCGTCACGACGATGATGCCCAGATCGTCAACATACGAAATGTTTGACGAACCTTGCCCGCCCCCCCCGGCTGACGGATCGATCACCGCCTTGAGAGCCGTCGGCTTGACATTGGGTGTCGAAATAATCTTCGTCGTCGCAAACACACCCTCAAACGACTGCGTGATCTCTGATGCCGGCTGGATCAGATAAATCCCCACCGGGTCGAGCGTCAACGAATAGTTGTACTGGGCAAGCAACGCCTCGAGCAGCGTGAGCAGCTCACTCCGAGGCACCTCCTGGCGGGCGTTAAACATCACTGAGCCCGTCACCGTCCCCTTGACCGAGGCGTTGATGCCAAGCTCCTCGGTCACAAAGTCAATCAACGCCATCAGCTCGATCGGCTCGCTGGTCGCGCTGAACTCGATCATCTCATCCTCGGGCTGGCTCAGCGGCTGGTCGGCCAACTGATCGGCTGGCCGGTCTGCTGGCAGGGCGAGGGGTTGATCCTCTGCCCCATCCTGCGCGATCGCTGGGGGCACAGCCCACCCCAAGCTCGCTGCGAGCACAAGACCCACAGCCCGCCGAGAGAGCCCGCCCCGTTGTGTGTGCCACCGGCCTTGCGTCTGCTTCACCAGTGATTCTCCTTCGCTATGGACCCGGGTTTGGGTCCGGGGGTACAGGCGTTGAGGTTATACCGACCGCGCACGCCCGGGTCGATGATCCAAGGCCCACTTTCCAACACCTGGGCTTGTGAAGTTCATGTACACCATGTTCTACCAGCATCAAAGATGGGGGTTGCTCTATCATCAAGAAATATACCAGTGAATCTACATACCAGTGGGGTGGGCCTCCCCGCCCCCCTTTCATATCCTGAATCCAGTGGGGTGGATGTCCCCGCCCGCCTTTGACCCGACACACCAACCACACACCGGCACCACACCGGCACCACGCATGAAACAGGTATCGGCACAACGGCCCATCCAACACCGCATTGCCCAGACTGGCCCAGACTGCCCCAATCCCGGCACTAAGCCCGGATAATCCACCAATCCAGACCGAATCAGCTTCCTCCCTGACAAGAGGCTGTGCCACTCGCCCCGCCTGTGGTACGATGCCCTTGATGAACCAAGGAGGGGCAAAAATCCATGCGGTCCTCTGGCACTCGGCTGGCAGCCAAACCCCAGCCGAACTGGTTGCTGCGCTCAATAAGCAGGGAATCACTTGGGAAGAAGCCATCGGCCCATACGATGCCCTCGCCCGCCTGCTGGCACAACAGGACACCGGATACCAGGGGCTGGTGCTCCTCCTGATCGAACCCCCCCAACTCTCCAACGCTGATGAGGTCCGGGCAGCCATCGAACGGTTCAATCCTGCGACCGGGTGCTGGGCGTATCGTTCAAGTGAAACCCCCCACCTTGCCCCACTCGCCCCACCTGCCAAACCGATCGAGCCCGAAATCGTCGTTCGGCCTGCTGCGCGACCCCAGCCCAAGCAGCAACTCAAGCTTGCAGGGAATGGCACCCACCCCCAGACACCCCAGGAATCGCCCAGGAACACACCCGATATCGAGGGCCACAGCGACCCCGAGAGCCCGTCCGAGCCCGAATCCGCCCGTTCGCTGCTGACACCGGAAGAGTTGGAGATGCTGCTCGCCGATAATCGTGAATAGAGGCTCAAGTCGGGTCGTTGCGGGCACGCTCTGGAACAGGACCGAACCCACCCACACGGGTCGATCGTAGAAGAAGAGGATACAGAGAGGTGTGATGGGATCGAATGCAGACCAGCTTGAGGCCCTCCGGGTGATCCTCGTCGGCCCGACCGGGCTCGACGCGGCGTTTCGGCGTGACCCCGGGTTCGAGTTGATCCGCGCAAGCACCCCACTCGATGCCATCGGCGAGCTTGCCGATCCTCTGGACAGCACAAGCCCGGGGCACGCGGTGGTCATCATCGACCCCCGCGTCGAGCCAGAGCCCACCGATACACATGGCACCGGTGACCTTGCCGAGTTCCTTGCTGGGCTCCGGCGGGTGGACCCGACGGTGCGGGTGCTGCGGGTCTGCCGCAATGGCACCTCGACCCCGGCGGGGTACGACGGGCAGGTCGAGCCCAAGGCTGACGCGGACACGCTCCGCCGATTTCTCGAAGAGGGCTCGGATCGCTGCACACCATGCCAAGCCACGCCCCAGGTTGCGAGCACGCTGCAAGCGATCGAACCAAAGCCCACTCCCGCACCCACTCAAGCTCAAGCTCCACCGCCTGAGCCGATGCCCTTGCGCACCACCGCCAAAGTACGCACGCCCACGGGGACCAGCCCAACCGACTAGGTCGACCTGCTCCGGCTCCTCACAGCTGGCAAGCCAATGCTCGACGCTGCATTGGCACTACTCCGCTCGCGGGTCGGGTGCGACGACTTGGTCTATCGCGCCCAGGACGAAGAGACCTCTGACACAACTCCCGATCCCAGCCCCGCGCACTCGGCAGCCCCAGTCCGCCTCGGTGATGAAACCGTCGGCCAGTTGCTCAGCAGCTCATTGCCACCCGCGACCCTCGCCCCCGCAGCCGTCTGGCTTGGCGCATGGCTCGAACTCGAACACCAACAGGCGACCCTCCGCGAGGCTGCCTATCGCGACCCGCTGACGGGTGCATGGAATCGTCGTCACTTCGACGAGTTTCTGCCCAAGGCGATCGAAGAGGCTCAGGCCGAGCGCCGGTCGGTGACGGTGCTGCTCTTTGATATCGACGACTTCAAGTGTTTTAACGACGAGTACGGGCACGCTGCGGGAGACGAGATTCTCATCGAGTGCGTTCGGCTGCTCGATACAGCGGTGCGCCCGACCGACAAAGTCTGCCGGATCGGGGGCGATGAGTTTGCCGTGATCTTTTATGAGCCCGAGGGGCCGCGTGAATCGAGCAGCCACCATCCCAAGAGTGTTTTTGATATCGCTGAGCGGTTCCGGGCGCTGGTCTGTGAAGCGAGGTTCCGCAAACTCGCAGACGATGCACCGGGCAAGCTGACCATCTCCGGCGGCCTTGCGACCTACCCATGGGATGGCCGCACCGCACAAGAACTCGTCGAACGCGCCGACCAGCTCGCCCTCGAAGGCAAGAAGCATGGCAAGAATGTGATCGCGATCGGGCCGGAATGCCAGCAGCTCGATGAATCCTAATGCCCTGATTCGAACCACGGAGGATACGGAGTTTCACGGAGTTGAGACATTGGGTGGCTCGGCTCTCCGAGCCGTGAGTCAAGTCCATTCTCCAGAACTCACACGGCTCGGAGAGCCGTGCCACCACAAATCTTCCTGCCTTTCCTCCGTGAAACTCCGTGTCCTCCGTGGTGAATCCACCGAGCTACGCTTTGCCTCATGGCTTGCCACTACGACATGCTCGCGCTTGATCTCGATGGCACCGTGCTCGACCCACAGAGCAAGGTGCGCCCCGCCGTTGCCGAGGCCATCGCGCGTGCGCGCGACGCGGGGCTTGTTGTCGTTATCTGCACCGGCCGCGGACTGCCTGAATCCCGTGAGGCTCTCGATGCGATCGGCCAGACCGACCCGGTCATCGTCGCGGGTGGATCGATCATCGCTGAGCCCACGACTGGCACAACGCTCCACCGGTTCCCCATGCACCCGACGCTCACCGCCCGCCTCACCGAGACGCTTCTCAGCAAGGGGCACCCGGTGCTGGTGCTCAAAGATCCGCACGCAGCCGGGTATGACTACCTGATCGTCACCGGCAAGCGGAGGCTAAGCCTCGACCCGGTCACGCAGTGGTGGTTCGAGGAGATGGCCGTCTCCATCCGCCTGGCGACCAGTGTTGAGAACGACCCCCACCCCGAGCACACCGTCCGCGTCGGCGTCTGCGCACAGGCAGCCGATCTGACGGAGTTGGAAACACTGGTCCGTACTGGGTTTGCGGACACAGTCACGCTGCACAACTTTCCCGCGGTCGTCGCGCCCAATGACGCGACGCACTGGGCTGGGGGCGCGGTCGCACACATCCTCGAATGCTTTGATGCCAGAGCGGACAAGTGGAATGCGGTCGAGCACCTGGCCCGTGCTCGCTCCATCGACCCTTCGCGGATCGTCGCCATCGGCGATCAGATCAACGATGTCTCGATGATCCGTGCTGCGGGGTGCGGCATCGCGATGGGCAACGCGATCAACGCGGTGCGCATGGCTGCCGACCACACAACGGGGAGCAATGACGAGAACGGTGTGGCTCGAGCGATCGAAATGGTGCTGTGCGGGGAATGGTGAGGCAGGGTAGAAAGTCATCTCACCACAGAGGACACAGAGTTTCACAGAGAAAAGACAGAAGAATTCAACCACAGATGAACACAGATTGACACAGATAAAGGCAGAAAGACAATGGTGGCACGGCTCTCCGAGCCGTGCGTGTCAAGCACTGTTCAAGACACACGGCTCGGAGAGCCGTGCCACCGTTCCATTTCTTGTCTGTACTTTCTTGTCTTCATCTGTGTCAATCTGTGTTCAACCGTGGTAAAAATGCCTTCCTGTCTTTTCTCTGTGAAACTCTGTGTCCTCTGTGGTAAACCTTCTGCCTTTGTGATACTCCCCATGCCCCAAACGCTCGCCCAAATCAAGGACATGCTCATCTCGCGGGGGCTCAGCCCGCGCAAGCGATTTGGGCAGAACTTTCTTGTGGACCAGAACCTGGTGCGCAAGCTGGTGGACGAATCAGGCGTCGAGGCGGGCGAGGTGGTGCTTGAGGTCGGGCCGGGCACCGGCACACTGACCGAAGAACTCCTCGATCGCGGCTGTGAGGTGGTCGCCTGCGAGCTCGACCGGGGATTGGCCGATCTGTTGCGCGAGCGGTTGGGTGCGCAGCCGAGCTTCACGCTGATCGAGGGGGATTGCCTCGCCAACAAGCGGCAAATCGCTGTCGAGATTGTGTCCCTGCTTGCCGCTCGCCCGTTTGTGCTGGTGGCGAACCTGCCCTACGGGGCTGCGACCCCCTTGCTTCTTGCGCTGCTCACCGAGCATCCGACCTGCCGGGGGATGTTCGTGACGCTCCAACGGGAAGTCGGCGATCGGTTGGCAGCATGCGCAGGCGACAAGGCGTATGGCTCGATCAGTGTTATTGCCCAGTCGCTCGCGGTTGTGCGCTCCATTGCGAAGCTCCCGGCCGAGTGCTTCTGGCCCCGGCCGGAGGTGGCGAGCGTGATGATCGGAATCGAACGCCTCCCGAGCCACGCCATCGACGACCCGGCTGGTCTGGCGACCTTCTGCCAGCGGGTTTTCATGCAACGCCGAAAGCAGCTCGGG
>JAJRZG010000020.1 GCA_024275365.1 Planctomycetota bacterium
AAGCACTCTCGACCGCTCGGCTGCGGGCTGCATCTTCCAGTCGAGAAGTGCCGCCGCAGCCGCCTCGATCGCCCGTGCCGTCTCGGCCTCGCCGCAGTCGGGGACCTCTGCCAGCAACGCATCAGTCGCCGGATCATGCACAGCAAAGACGCTGCCATCATCAGCTCCGGTCCACGCTCCGCCGATCAGGTTTTTCGTTTGCATCCACGAGTATATCGCACAATCACACGATATCCGGGTGTCTACCATCGCTCATGCCCCCCTCCTCCAACACCCCCGATGCCGCCCGCCACGCCCGAGTCCGCGACGCTCACTCGGCCGAGACCGCCGAGGACTATGTCGAGACCATCGCCGACACCATCGCCGAGCGGGGCGACTGCCGCGTCGTCGATCTTGCCACCCGCTTTGGTGTCAGCCATGTCACCGTCAGCCGCACTGTGGGCCGGCTCGTGCGCGACGGGCTCGCTGCGACCGAGCCCTACAGGCCGATCCGCCTAACCCCCAAGGGCCAGCGGCTCGCCCTCAAAGCCAAAGCACGGCATGTGACATGCGTACGGTTTTTACTTGCACTCGGGCTCGACCGCAAAACGGCCGAGATCGACGCCGAGGGCATCGAGCACCATGTCAGCCCCAAAACCCTCAAGCTCTTCGACCGCTTCGCCGACAACCATGGCTGACTCGACCTGGAACACCAGTGGCACGGGCGGGTACCGTGGCCGGGTGCCATGGCTTCGGCTTTGGGTGGCCACGATCTGAGGCAACAACGGGTGTTTGTCATGGTCACGCCGAGCCGTGACCATGGCACCCAGCCGAGCCATGACCAAGGTACCCGACGAAAAGTGAAGATGAAAGGCGAAGATGTGAGCGGGGGCTGATATGCTGTTGGCATGAGGCGAGGCTTTACGCTTATCGAACTTCTGGTGGTGATTGCGATCATCGCCCTCCTGATCGGCATCCTGCTGCCGGCGTTGGGGCGGGCGCGAGAGGTGGCGTATCAGGTTCGGTGCATGGCCAACAGCCGGGAGATCGGGAGTGCATTGATGATGTATACCGGCGACTCCGACGGCTATTACCCGCCCAAGCGCTGGATGAACCACGCGACGAAAACGAGCACCTTCTCGTGGCTTGGCAAAGGGGGGAGTGCTGGAGGGTACCGCACGATTCAGGACCGTGGAGCCGACGCGAGGTATCTCAATGTGTATCTCTACGATCAGGCGTTGACGCCCGAGGCTGAGGTTGAAGTCGCACGGTGCCCGGCCGGTGAGGACAAGGGTCTTCAGTACGGCGACCTAAGCTATGACAAGCGCGGGGCGTCGTATATCGCCAACACCAGCCGTGACCACTACAACCTGACCAACCCGACCAGCGACGATGATGGATACTCGGTGCGGATGATCGAGATATTTCTTCCCACGGAGCTGGTCGCGATGGGCGAGTACGCGGGCTTCTCGGTCGCGTGGGGAAGCATCGAGCAGAGCCCCTGGCATGGCGATGAGAACAAGTACATGTTCGTCTTTGCCGATGGGCACGCAGCCTATGAGGCCGTGGTGCGTGGGGAGATGGTTCTGGACGGCTACCGGTTCCACGAGCCAGAGCGGGACCCGCGAGACTAGAGCGTTTTCACTTCTCTCGTCGCGTGTGCCACGGCCATTTTGGCCGTGCCTGCGGTCCCGCACGGCCAAAATGGCCGTGGCACACAGAAGTGTCCGCCGGGTGCCGTGGCCACAGCTTTGGGTGGCCACGATCTGAGGCATGATGAGGCTGTCGATCATGGTCACGCCGAGCCGTGACCATGGCACCCGGCTCCTGCCCATTTGTCTAGGGTTGACAGTACTAACAGAATCGGATATACTAAACTGGAGTGTTCAAAAGTAGCATCCGCGGAGCAATCTGATCCGCGGAGCAATCTGATCCGCGGAGCAATCTGATCCGCGGAGCAATCTGATCCGCGGAGCAATCTGATCCGCGGAGCAATCTGATCCGCGGAGCAATCTGATCCGCGGAGCAAACGATGGCAAGAACTTCCAAGCATTGGTTCTATGCAACGATCGAATGGTTCGAACCAGCGGAACAGCCCGAATCATCGGAGCACCTGCCCCTGCAGCTAGAAAAGGCAAAGGCACTCATTATTGAGCCGAAGTCTTTGTCTGCTGGATTGGAACTGCTGACACAATATGTTGCCTCGGCGTTCATCCCAACCAACCTGAGCAATTACGAGGAGCTTTTCGCGACAGCTGCCGACGCTGATTTCGTCGAGATTATGGCGACGAAAGTCCGAGTTGTCGGGGCAGATTGGTCGTCCTCTCCTCTCCCAAAGCTTCGTGCTGAAGCGGCGTTTGAAATTCAGGTAACGGGAGAGTTTGCAAGGGTTTCACTCGAAAAATGGCAAGAGAGCAACTCGCCGTTCTGGGACGCGGTCATCTTCTCATGGAACTTTGAGGATAATCCTTCGACTGAAGACTTAGATTTGACCATGGGTAACCATCTGGGCATGGAATGCGTCCCCGTGAGGGATTACCCATTCTAAACTGTAGAATGGAGATTCGCGTCTGGCATCGGAGCGGCTCATATGCCTTCTTGTTACAAATGTGGAAAGCACATCCCAAGAGGAAAGGGTCTGCGCCGCAAGGTGTATACGGGTTCCAGTTATGGGATGTCGAGGTCGGTCGGCAATCGGGGCAAGAATCCTAGAAAAACTGCAGGATACCGACGCTATTATGGCATGCGAACAATCTGCAATGAATGTACCGGATCGCGACTGACATTAGTTGAAATCGTCGTGTTGACGGTTGTGGGCATCGTGCTGTACCAGATATTTATATAGAACAAGACGGTTTGGCACGATATTCTCTGCGGCCGCAGATGGCAAGAAGGAGGTGGTTTTATGTTTGGATTTCTGAAACGGCTGTTCGTGACAACCGATGGGTCGGTTGTCACGACAACCTCGACCGCCCCGGATGCGGGGGTACCAAGGAGAAAAACTATGTCAAATGCCCTTGATGTTCACGGCAATATGAAAGTATCCACTTTCAAAAATGCATTTCGCGATGCCTTTGGCGTGGATGTCCGAGTGTATCACGGTGCCAAGTTTGCTGATACGGACGCTACGCTCTCGAGTATTCGCTCCGGTGATAGCAGGGGCCAAAGCATTGCCGTTCATGGGCGCACTAAGGTCGGAAATGTTGAGAAGAAGTTTTTAGAAGACCTGGGAATCCGCATTCAGATCGAGAACCGAGACGGAGGCTTGGCCGACAACAATCTTGGACTCACCGAGTTGCAGCGTGAGGTATAATGAAGAATAAAAAAGGTATCAGGACCTATATTACTTCTTGATGTGCACATCATACCAAGTCTCGGCAGCCGGGGGCCATCCCCGGCCGAGAGTGTTTATGCCACAGAGTGTGTACCCGTGAGCATTGCCGGGTGCCGTGGCCACAGCTTTGGGTGGCCACGATCTGAGGCATAATGAGGCTGTCGATCATGGTCACGCCAAGCCGTGACCATGGCACCCGAGCTTGCGCTCGGGGCTCGTAAAGACATAGACATAATCCCGAGCTTGCGCTCGGGGCCGGGTGCCGTGGCCACAGCTTTGGGTGGCCACGATCTGAGGCATGATGAGGCTGTCGATCATGGTCACGCCAAGCCGTGACCATGGCACCCGAGCTTGCGCTCGGGGCTCGTAAAGACATAGACATGATCCCGAGCTTGCGCTCGGGGTTCGTAAAGACCGTAAAGACATAGCCGAAGTACTCAAGGCTCCCAGTCCGGGTCATCGGTCAGTGCCGCCTTGTTCGACCACTGCCTCCGGTCGAGCAGCTCTTCAGGTGAACGCGAATCGGCGTGCCCATCCATATACGCTGCAAGTGCCCGGTCTCCATACCTCGGGTGGACATACCCAAACTGCTCGGGGCGGTCATCCTCATCAAAGACTGCACCCAACGGCGGCGGCTCGACACGGTAAAACCCAAGCTCGTTGTGACCACCCTGACCGGCTGGCCCCCGTGCGCTTGCAAACGCGATCAGCTCGGTCGGCCTGAACGCCTCACCCAGCCGCCGCACTGCGCCGTACCTCCGGAACTGGTCCTTAGAAGCCGAGTAGTTCCCCCCGACAAAGTTGTAGTTGAGCCCAAACGCGGGGTACACACTCATGCGGTATGCCCAGTTGAACGGCCCGTCGCGCCCGGAGAGAATCTCATCCCGGTCTTTCCAGAACACGGTCTCGCCGCCTACCTGTGTCGCGCCAAGGAACCCGTAGTCAAACCAGGGTGCCAGGCGATACACCCAACGCCTCGAGATGAGTGCGTCCCACTCGTTGCCAAACTCATCCAGGATCGTTGCCCCGGTGCCCCGTTCCAGATACCCAGAGATGATCTCGTCGTGATGGTCGCCCGAATAGAGCGCAAAGGCTGTCATCAGTGTCCGGGTTGCCACCGAAGCCCGGGTTGACTTTGCGACAACCCGGGCCCGACCCAGCGCAGGCAGCAGGATGCCGATCAGGAGCGCGATGATCGCAATCACCACAAGAAGCTCGATCAGTGTAAATGCTCTACGCCTGCACATTGGAGAACCTCCTTTAGCAGCCAGCAACCCAGAGCCCGAGGAACGCAATAAAGTCCTGCGTGTTGACCAGCCCATCGCCGTTGATGTCTGCCGAGCTGTCACCCGCACTCCACGCGCCGAGATAGGCGATAAAGTCCTGCGTGTTGACAAAGCCGTCGTTGTTAAAGTCGGCAACACACGATGCCTGATTGAAGGTATCTACCGCAATCCCTTCAATGCTGACATGCGCTTCAGCCGTCGGGATGCCCGCAACATAGACCGATGCGTTCCCGGCCATCTCGAAGACAAAGAGCATCTCAACCTCCTCGCCACTGTCACCGGTCTGACGAGACACCTCGACGATCTCGATCGGGGCCTGGTTGTCCATCACGACATCGGAATACACGAGTTCGTTCCCGATCGTCTTGACCTGCAACAGCAGCGTCGTTGTCCCCGTGCCGGTGTCGTAGTTGGGGATCGTCACCTCGACATAGATCGGGCCGAAGGGTGAATAGATATTCCCGCTCCCGGTGATCAGGCCATCGCCTGTTGTCTCGAAGACATCGGGCTCAAGCCATCCGCCCGGCACAGGGTTCGGGAACTGCCCCACATCCGGCACATTCCCGCCCGAAGTGCTCGTAAACCAGTCCCACTCAAAGTATGTCGTTGCCGCATCTCCACGAGCCCAGCCATACCCGTCCGGCGTGATGAAGTCTCCGCTTGCGATGCTCGCTGCACACAGAACCCCAAGACCACCGACCATCATTCGACCTGCATTCATGTGCGTGCTCCCTTTTTATAGAGGTACTCGTTTTTCACCAGCCGATCGCAACTGGGTTTTTCTAAAGTTGTTTCGCAATCTTGAGAACCGGATGAAAATGACTCTGATGAGACTGAATCTCATCACAACAGACCATTTTATCCGTTGAATATCTCACTATCAAGATATCTTGATCGATATTTCGTAAATACACCGCCAGCCGGAGATTTCCGGTCGCAAGCCACGCGCAACTGGTTGTGAATCAAAGACTTCCAGCCTCTAGCGGGGTACCTCGATACCCTCGGCTTCGGCGATATCCCGAGGGAGCACCTCGTACTCCAGATCGAAATGGAAGGGCTCAAAGAATGTCCCAGGCACCTCGAGCGCCCACGGGTCGCCCTTGTGCCGAAGCAACCGGTAGGGCATCACAACCCGAAGCGAGATGCTGCCATCCTCTTCCACCACGACCGCAGCCCTGCCATCATCCCCATCGCTGTTCCCCAGGCTCGAATACCGAACCTGCTCGGGCAGGATCGTCCCACCCATGTTGTCGTCTGCGCTGACGATATTGAACATCTCGGTCTGATTGATCGTCAGCCCGCAGGCCACGACATCGGAGACCTTGTACTCCAGGCGTTGCACGATTGTCTCATAGTTGGGTGTCGCGGGCTGATTAAAGACGACATTGGTCAGCTCGATGACCACCTCGCTGCCATTGGCGATGTCCTCAAACATCAACAAATCACGGTCAACCTTGTAGAGTCCGACCCTGACGATCGCCCCCCCAGCATACCCCACACCCTTCTCGAGCCTTGCCCCACCAAGCGCGACGAACACCTCGATATTCTCGCCCAGTGTCTTGCGGACTTGCGGGCTTGTGTAGGGCAGGTCGGCTTCAAGCAGCGATTCAGTCCCATCGGCCCGCACCCAACGCACCAAAACATGCGGCTGCCTGGAGTCGTCAATCATCAGGATGGGTCCGTGCTGCTCCTCGTGAGAAGCCAGAACCCCGGTGCTGAGCCACACCGTGCACAAAACCCAAAAATACGGCAATACTTGCTTCATGTATCTTATTTCTGAGAATACCAACGAGCTCTCGTACGCAACCCTCCAGCAATATCTTACGAACCTCACCCCATCGGGGTTGCTATGCCACCCAAGATGCAGTAGCGTACATCAAGACAAAAAGTCTCTCTTGCCCCCAGCGTTTGCGGCTGGGAGCAAGTATCCGTCACACAAGAGGGAGTTTCTCATGCCTCGAATCCATCGAAGTTGTCTCATGCTCCCTGTGCTTTTGCTCTGCGCCGGGGCAGTGGCTGCGGGTGATCCACCCGCGACATCAGCTGGTGATGAAGACCTGCGAAAGCTCCTCCAACTCGTCGAGACCTCCCCAGACATGCCCGGCGACGACAACACCCGTGCCTTTGCCAGCTCCAACATGTCCCTCCAGGCCCACCTCACACTCGCCGACTTTCCCGGCGGCTCCTCCAGCGGCAACGACTGCTGGGGGTTCGTCTCCCCCTCCGGCCGCGAGTACGCCATCATGGGGCTCGAACGAGGCTACGGCTTCGTCGAAGTCACAGACCCGAGCAACCCCGTCATCGTCGGGTATGTTTCCGGCCCAAGCAGCCTCTGGCACGATATCAAAGTCATCGGGGATCGCGCCTATGGCGTCAGCGAGGGCGGGTCGGGCATCCAGGTCATCGACCTCTCCGATCTCGACAACGGCAATGTCTCGCTCATCAGAAACAAGGTCCAGCAAGGACACTCCTCGACGCACAACATTGTTGCCAACCCGGATTCGGGCTACCTCTACCTCGTCGGCGCAAACATCCAGAACGGCGGCCTCGTCGCGGTCTCCACCGCCGATCCCGACGATCCCATCATCGTCGGCGCATGGAACACCATGTATATCCACGATGCCCAGGTCGTCTCGTATGACTCCGGCCCCTATGCCGGCCGCGAGATCGCCTTCTGCCTCTCCGGCTTTAGCGGCGGGTGGAGCCAGACCGGACTCCGCATCGTCGATGTCACCGACAAAAGCAACATGTTCACCATGGCCACCGTCTCCTGGTCCGGCGCACGCTACGCCCACCAGGGGTGGCTCAGCGAAGACCGCCAGTTCTTCTACATCAACGACGAACTCGACGAGGGCGATTCGGTCAGCGTCACCACCACCCGCGTCTTTGATGTCTCCGACCTCACCGACCCCACCTTCCAGGGCACCTTCACCACTGGCCTTGCCTCCATCGACCACAACCTCTACACCCACAACGGGCTCATCTTCCAGTCCAACTATCGCTCTGGGCTCCGCGTCTTTGATGCCTCAGACCCCATCAGCCCCACCGAGATCGCCTGGTTTGACACCTACCCCTCGAGCGATGGTGTCGGGTTCAATGGCACATGGTCCAACTACCCCTACCTCCCCAGCGGCACCATCCTCATCTCCGATATCGAACGCGGCCTCTTCATCGTCAGCCTCGATGGCATCTCCCTCGAGCTCCTCGACGCCCCCACCCAACTCGACCCCAACACCCCGGCTGCGGTCACCGTCGAGATCACCGAATCGTTCGGCACCTACGACCCCGATTCGGTCACGCTCCAATATTCGCTCAACGGCGGCCCCTTCCTCCCCGCACCCATGCCCGACAACGGCAACAACATCCACACCGCCGACCTCCCCGGCGCAGCCTGCTTTGACACCTACGAGTACTATGTCTCCGCCTTCATGACCACCGGCAACGAGGTCACCTCCCAAACCATCAACGCCCTCGTCGCGGGCGAGCAGATCGTCTCCGTCGATTACGACGCCGAATCAAACAGCGGCTGGACCGTCGGCGATGCGGGCGACAACGCCTCCACCGGCGTCTGGAACCGCATGAACCCCTCGCCTACAGATGCCCAGCCCGGGGATGATGTCTCGACCGACGGCACGCAGTGCTGGGTCACCGACGGGCGCGGCGGCGGGCTCGGCGATTACGATGTCGATGGCGGCAAAACCACCGTCAAAAGCCCTGTTTATGACCTCTCGACACTCAACGACCCCTGGCTCGGCGTCTGGGTCTGGTACTCAAACGACAAAGGTGCCGACCCCAACAACGACACCTTCCGCATCGACTTCTCCTCCAACGGCGGCTCCACCTGGACCAACGCCAAAACGCTCGGCCCCGCGGATGAGTTCACCAGCGGCGGGTGGTTCTACCACGAGTTTCGTATCGCAGACACCGTGACCCCCAACAGCTCCTTCCGCGCCCGCTTCGTTGCGGAGGACGCCGCCTCGGGCTCGATCGTCGAGGGGGCGGTCGATGAACTGATGATCTTCGACTACAACTGCAACGACTGCATCGCCGACTTCAACAACGACGGCTCGGTCAACACGCAGGATGTCCTCGCCTTCCTCAATGCCTGGAACGCCGGCGACAGCTCCGCCGACATCAACGGCGATGGCGATATCAACACCCAGGATGTCCTCGCCTTCCTCAACCTCTGGAACGCGGGCTGCTAAGAGATCCAGTTTCCAAAAACTCAAAGCCCCGGGATCATGATCCCGGGGCTTTTTTCTTCCCGTGACAACATGTTCATTCACGCATCAGGCACACCCATCAATCACGCACTGTGATCTTGACCGATCCGTTTGAGGTTTCCACGATCGACTTTGCGTCGCTCTCTCCGACCTGTACAACCTTCGACTTCTTCCTGTCCTCGATCAGCGTCATGCGCCCGGTCGATGCCTCATCAAGCACCTGGATCGAGCCGTTGCTCGTCTCTGCGTCGATCCGCCCTGCAAACCCGGGACCGACGATCAGCACAACCGCCCCATTCGAGGAACCGATCTGCACCGGCCCGGTCCCGGCATCGGCAAGCTCAACCCGCACCTTGCCGTTGCTTGTGTCGGCAGTGACAGCACCGGTCGCCCCCAGCACCGTGATCTTCCCGTTCGAGGTATCTGCTCGTATCACGCCATCGTGCCCTTCGATCTGCACAGCACCATTCGAGGTGTCCGCCTCCGCCCCGCCCGCAAAGCCGGTGATCGTGATCGCCCCGTTGCTTGTGCTGGCTCGCACACCGCGACCGCCCGGTGCATCGATGTGAAACGAGACCCCTTCGTTCCCCTTGCGCACTTCAGGCCACACCGCCTTGATCTCAAGCCAGCCGGCCTCAACGGAGCCAACGATCTCAACCAGATCGGCTCGCTCCTGACTCACCGCTTTTACGAGAGCCCGAATGAGCACATCGTCTCGCGGTGCCTCGGCAAGCGTGATGGCTCCATTCGTACAAAACGCCGACACGCCCGCCCCCGGCGGCAGCAAAAACACCACCTCGATCTCCCGCTCAAACCGGGCCTGCTGGAAGATGCTCCCGCAGCCACCCGCAAGGAACCCCATCCCCACCATCGACGAGATCACCAGTACCTGCGTGCGTGTCATGGATATCCTCCTTGCCTTCGATCGTACCCCGTGCCCCGGGGCCGACCCTGATGGCTGTCCTGCTTGATCGGAATCGTACCTCGCCTGTTGCATCCCTCACAGTTGCCCCGCCACGGAGTCCAGCCTTGCCCCCCACCGCTGCCAGCCTCGCCCGCTCACTCCGCCGCCTCGGCCCCGGTCGAACCGACCCCGGCCCCTATGTCGTCGGCGACCGCATCACCAGCCACCGCGACCCGGCCTTTGGCAGCCTCCCGCTCCGTCCCTCCCCAGCCATGCCGACCATACCGGCTCCGCTTGGGCGTGGGCGCGTGTTTGCCAACCAGCCCGGAGCCTGGAAAGGCCCCGCCCCTATCTCTCAAGACCCCGCATCTGTCGCACAGGGGGGCGCGCTTTCCAGCCCGCGAACCCCCCCCACCTTCCACGAATCCAAGGGTTGGTACTCGGTCGCCCTCCCCCTCCCTCCCGGCACAGACATCTACGCCACAGGCATGGTCGCAGGCCCCCTCCGCCGCAACGGCCGCACCATCAGCCTCTGGACCACCGATGCCTTCAGCTACACCGACACCACCGAGGCCCTCTATCAAGTCCATCCCTGGGCGATCGGTGTCCGAGCCAACGGCTCTGCTTTCGGCCTGCTCGCTGACTCCCCCCGCCGAGGCATCATCTCCGCAGGCCGCCGCGACCTGCTCATGGCCTTCGAGGGCGAGCCCTTTGCGGTCTATCTCATCGAGCGCGACCACCCGGCCGAGGTCGTGCGGGCGCTTGCCAACCTCACAGGGCTGCCCCCGCTCCCCCCGCTCTGGGCGCTTGGGTATCACCAGTGCCGATGGTCGTATGAGCCCGACTCCCGCGTCCGCCAGATCGCCACAGAGTTCCGCACGCGGCAGATCCCCTGCGATGTGCTCTGGCTCGACATCGACTCCATGCACGGCTTCCGCGTCTTCTCCTTCGATGCTGACAAGTTCCCAGACCCTGCTGCGCTCAACGCCGACCTCCACGCCGACGGCTTCAAGACCGTCTGGATGATCGACCCCGGCATCAAGGTCGATGCTGCCGACCCGGTCTACCAATCCGGGCACAAGGGCGACCACTTCATCACCGATGCCTCGGGCAACGAATACCACGGCTCCGTCTGGCCCGGACCCTGCGCCTTCCCCGACTTTACCCGCCAACGCACCCGCAACTGGTGGGCCGGTCTCTACCGCGACTACCTCGCCCATGGCATCGATGGCATCTGGAACGACATGAACGAGCCCTCGGTCTTTGATGCCCCCGGCAAGACCATGCCCGCCACCAATCGCCACGATGCCGACGACACCCTCGGCGGCCCCGATACCCACGCCCGCTACCACAACACCTATGGCATGATGATGGCCCGCGCCACCCGCGAAGGCATCGAGGCAGCCCGACCCGACACGCGACCCTTCCTCCTCACCCGCTCCAACTTCCTCGGAGGCCATCGGTATGCCGCCACCTGGACCGGTGACAACGCAAGCACCTGGAAACACCTCCACTGGTCGATCCCCATGGCCCTCAACCTCGGGCTCTCCGGCCAGCCCTTTGTCGGCCCCGATATCGGCGGCTTTGCAGGCGAGGCCGACGGCCACCTCTTTGCCCGCTGGATGGGCATCGGGGCGCTCCTCCCCTTTGCCCGTGGGCACACGATCAAGGGCTCAGCCGACCACGAGCCCTGGGCGTTCGGCCCGGGTTGTGAGCGCATCTGCCGCCTCGCCCTCGAACGCCGGTACCGCCTGCTGCCCTACTTCTATACCCTCTTCCGTGAGGCCTCGCAGACCGGGATGCCCGTCGTCCGCCCGCTCTTTGTCGCTGATCCAACCGACCCCAAGCTGCGCGATGCCGAAGATTCGTTCCTGCTCGGCAGTGATGTCCTTGTGCGCGCGCGCACCTCGTTTACAGGCATGTGCCGAGCCGCGATGCCCGCCGGGCGGTGGGCAGCCTTTGAACCGGCGGGGAGCATGGCGGGCGAGATGCCCACCCCACTGGGGAGTTTGGCCGACCGCGAGTTGCCGGAACTCTTTATCCGCGAGGGCGCGATCGTCCCCCTCGGTCCCGCCATGCAGCATATCAACGAAAAGCCACTCGACCCCCTGACACTCATCGTCCATCCCGATGCGTCTGGTTGCGCCTCGGGGGTGCTGTATGAAGATGAGGGCGAGGGGATCGAATATGAGCACGGTGCATATCGGCTCACAAGTTTCGAGTCACGCCGATCGGATGAAGGAGTCACCATCGAACAGAGGGTCATCCAAGGCAAGTGGCATCCAGCAGAGCGGGAGACACGGGTTGTTGTGGTTTCTGAGCCGTGAAGTGTGCCACGGCCGTGTCGGCCGTGTGAGAGTGCGAACTGGTGCATTCAGGACACATCCAAGCAGCGTGGCAGAGGGAACAATCCGGCATGGCTCACAGAGCCATGGCACACAATCCTGGAGTTCTTTGCAATGAGCTCCTGATGAGATCGTTCCTCCACACAAGGAGGCCTCCCATGATCCCCGTTCTCTTCAGGCTGGCAGCGGCACTCATTATGCCCCTCGCCACAATACTCTCGACTGCCCAGTCGGCAACCTTCACTCCCGACCCCGGCCCCCTCGCGGTCCGTGACTCCGGCGAGTTCATCATCCACGATGAGAGCCGGGACAAGGACCTGCCCATCCGTGTGCGCGCGCCTGAGCCCACCGACGAGCACCCCGGCCCCTTCCCGCTCATCGTCTTCAGCCACGGCATGGGCGGGGCGAGCAACGCCTTCCCCGTGCTGGGCAACCTCCTCGCCAGCCACGGCTTCGTCGTTATCTTCCCGACTCACGCCGACTCGATCAGGCTCCGTCGCCAACTGGCACAGGACAAGGCTGCCCGGGGTGTGGCCCGACGCGACACGACGAGCATCGATCTCGAAGGCCGGGTCGCTGACATTTCCTTCATCCTTGATTCACTCGACGCGATCGAGGCCAAGCTCGATGCTCCCGGCCTGATCGACCGCGACACCCTCGGCATGGCCGGGCACTCGGCAGGCGCGATGACCACGCAAGCCATCGCCGGGTTACGGTTCTTCGTCTGGGGGCAGGGCAAAGGCCGAACGCTGCAAGACCCGAGGCTCGACGCCTTTGCGGTAATCTCCGGGCAGGGCACAACCCGGCGTTCGATCACCGAGGACTCGTGGAGCGGCATCGACAAGCCATGGCTCGTCATCACCGGCAGCAAGGACCAGATCGCCATCAGCAAGGAAACACCCGCCACCCGTCGGCATCCCTACGAGTACGCCCCCGCCGACGGCACCAAGTACCTGGTTTTCATCGAGGGCGCGACCCACTCGTCCTATCAGGGCAAGGGGAAAGGTGCCCTCCTCGACGATGGCTCACCTGTCAACAACAACTGGATCGGGACAATCATCAATAGGAGCGTGCTCGCGTTCTTTGAGGCCCACCTCAAAGACGACGCGGCAGCCAAGGAGTGGCTCGACTCGGGCACCATCGCCGAACACGAGGGCGGGAAGCTGGAGTTTCTGCACAAATAGTGATGGGCCAAGTTGCATCATAAAATATGGTCTGGACACCGACGCTGAGCTTGCGAAGCGTCGGATTGTCTTTGGATATTCCGGGGGCACTCTCGATCCGACACTTCGGCTGCCTGCGCAGCCTCAGTGTCGGCATCCAGAATCCATGCACAAAGCCCGGTACAAATAATATAACGATACACGAACCCTACCCACGCCGAACACCCAACGGTTTGACCACCAGGCCCACCACCCGATTCGTCCCCAGCGTATCGGCAAGCACAGGCATCGTCTCAACCCCCTGCGAACGGCTCCGACTTTGGCGAGAGGGACGGCTGTCAGAGAGTGAACGCATCGCGCTCACCCCCGATCGCAGCACCGCATCGACCGGCAACGAGACCGCCGAGATCGAGGTCATGCGTTCGATGACATGCAGCTCGTCGCGGCTGCCAGCGGTGATGGTGCTGCGCTCGCACTCGAAGGCATGGGCATACGCCCGGGCCGCGTGCTCGATGCGCTCAACCAGCGACGGGTCGTCTCGCACATCTTCTTGCTGCGCGACGCTCCCCGCGATCGCACTCACCGCGTCGGCCAACTCTTCGAGTTCATCAGCGAGCAGCTCGCGGACGGCAACAAACCGCTCGGCCGAAGCTTGCAGCAGGATCGGCACCGCGACCGCAAAGAGCCGCGTGCCCAGATGTTGCTCGGCCTTCTGCGCCACACTCGTCGGGTGCGAGCGCATCACGACAAGCCCGCGCCTCGCGGCAAACCGATCCATCCCCGCATCCAGAGGCAGGCTGATGCCCGGGTCCGACCCACCCCGCAGCAAGTCGCGGCTGATCTCATCGAGAAAGTCCCCTTCAGTCTCGAAGAGCCCAAGCCTTGCCAGAGGCCGAAGCGGGGCGTACCGCTCATCCTCGCAGAGGTGCCGCCACGCGGTGTGCAGGTCGCCGAGGGCATCGTCGCCATCCTCGAGTGCCGAGGCAAGCACGCCCTGCTCCCAGAGCGGCGAAGACCACGCCCAGGTCTCCATAAACCGCAGGTACTCGGGCGACTGCGTGACCGCCTCTTCGATAGCTTCACGAGTCCCCCCACGAGTCCCCCGAGGCGAGGGCATAAAGGTCACCACATGCTCAGCGAGCAGCAGGGCCGCCATCGCCGGCGGCTCGCGGGTGGTCAGGTGATAGGGGCTCACAACTGCGAACATGGACGATGGTAGGTGGAGAGGGTGTCGGGCTCCGTGGGACCGGCTTCCAGCCGGTGCGTGGTCCCGGCATCCGCTTGAATCCGATTCCGCCAGACCCGGATACGACTCGGCTATCCTTGCAGTAATGGCCGACGACTACCTCCTCGCAACCGACCTCGCCGGCCTGCCCCTCCGCTCGCCGGTGGTGCTCGCAGCCGGGTGCGGGGGCACCCTCGACGAGATGGCCGATGTCCTTGATCTCTCACGGGTCGGGGCGGTCGCGACCAAATCCATCACCCGTCAGCCCCGCGAGGGCAACCCTACCTGGCGGATCATCGAGACCAAGACGGGGATGCTCAACGCGATCGGCCTGGCCAACATCGGGATCGAGGCGTTCGAGCAGCATGTCGCCCCCCGCATCGCAGCCGTGCCCACCACCGTTATCGGATCGGTCGCCGGGTTCAGCATCGACGACTTCGTGCAAGTGGCTGCTGCGATGGACGGGATCGAGGCGATGGGGGCTGTCGAGCTCAATGTCTCCTGCCCCAATGTCCACGGCGGGACCGAGTTCGGGGCCGACCCTGCCCTGCTCGGCGAACTCATCGCCGCGGTGAGGCCGGCCCTGCCGCACACCCGGATGCTGGTCAAGCTCGGGCCGGTGGCGATCGGGACGCCCGCGACCATCGCCGACCTCTGCCGGGCGGCGATCGAGCCTGGAGGGGGGGCGGGGAGCGAGCCGACCGGCCCCAACCAGAGGCCGGGGGCCGATGCGATCTGTTTGGCCAACACGGTGCCCGCGATGGCGATTGATGTACGCACCCGTCGCCCGAGACTGGCCAACACGACTGGCGGCCTGAGCGGGCCGGGCAT
>JAJRZG010000209.1 GCA_024275365.1 Planctomycetota bacterium
CGGAGAGCCGTGCCACCCCACGGAGAGCCGTGCTACCCACTGGGTGAACAATCACCACACTCTATGGCCTGAGTTCCTCCGGCAGCGTCGCGATCAGTTGTGATTCATCCCAGACCTCGACGCCGAGGGTCTGGGCTTTCTTGAGCTTCGATCCGGCCTTCTCCCCGGCAATCACCAGCGAAGTCTTCTTCGAGACCGATCCCGATACCTTTGCTCCCAACGATTCGAGCAGCTCGGCCAATGTCGTCAGGTCGAACGAATCGAGCGTCCCCGTCAGCACGATCGTCTTGCCCGCAAAGGGCGAATCCGGCTGAGTTGATTCATCCCGATAGTCGGGATTGGACAAGCCAAGCCCCGCCCCTCGCAGATGCGTGAAGGTCTTGTGCCCGGCCTTGCTGTGCAGGTATTCGTGCAGTGTGTGCGCACGGATGGGTCCGAAGCCGTCGATATCGGTCAACGCCTCCTCACTGGCTTCGAGCAGATCGTCGAGCGTGCGGAACTTTCGGGCGAGAAGCTTGGCGTTGGAGCTCCCGATGTGCCGGATGCCGAGTGAGCCGAGGACGCGGCCAAGCGGGCGTTGCTTTGAGTCTTCAATGCCCGCGAGGAGGTTGTCCACCGACTTCTCGCCCATGCGGTCAAGGGTGAGGAGTGCCTCGCGGTGCTGGTGCAAGGTATAGACATCGGCAAACGAGTCGAGTGGAATCCCTGCGTCACGGATGAGGTCGATCGTTTTCTCACCGAGCCCGTCGATATCCATCTGCTTTCGGCCGGCAAACCACACCAGTTTCTCACGGATTTGCGCCGGACATTCCGGGTTGATACACCGCCGCACGGTTTCCTGCTCGGGCTCACCCCCCTGGGCCGGATCGCCCTCCGGCGGCTCGATCTCGACAGGTCCGCCACAGATCGGGCAGGTTGCTGGCGGCTCGATCACCTCGGCATCCTTTGGCCGTTTGCTCAACACCACACCGACCACATAGGGAATGATCTCCCCCGCTTTTTCCACCTCGATCGTATCATTGATTCGGATGTCTTTTTGCCGAATCTGGCCGTAGTTGTGAAGCGTGGCGTGCTGGACCTTGGTGCCCGCGAGGATGACCGGCTCCATGACCGCCCGGGGGGTGATCTTGCCCGTCTTGCCGACCTGGTGATGAACCTCGCGCAGGATCGTGGTCTTGCGCTCAGCCGGGTACTTGTAGGCGATCGCCCAGCGGGGGCTTTTGCTGGTGGTGCCGAGTTGCTCTTGAAGTTGGAACGAATCGATCCGGACGACGACGCCGTCGGTCGCGTAGGGGCGGTCGTGGCGGGCTGTTGCGAAGTCTTCGATCGCGCGCACGATGTCGTCGATGCTCGTGCTGCGAGCGAGGGGGGGATTTGTCGGGACGCCGAGGGACTGGATGGCGTCGAGGAAGGCCGAGTGTGAGTCGGCGAACGAATCGGCGTTGGCACCGGTGATTTCACCCCGGCCGTGGGCGAGGAAGCCGAGGCGGCGGTCTGCGACAACCCTGGGGTCGAGCTGTTTGAGCGTACCCGCGGTGGCGTTGCGGGGGTTCATAAATGGTTCGAGATCGGCAGTGTCCCTTTCGGCGTTGATGCGGCCAAACTCGGCAAGAGGCATGAAGACCTCGCCTCGGACTTCGAGGATGTCGGGAATCGGGCGGGTGGCGGGCGTGCCCGGTCTCGGGGTAGTTCGCCCCTCCGGGGCGAGTCCGGCGTGGAGCGTGAGGGGGATGGCCCGGATGGCCCGGGCGTTGGCGGTGATGTCGTCGCCGGCGGTGCCGTCGCCTCGGGTGAGGGCGAGGGTGAGGTGGCCGTGCTCGTAGCGGAGACTGATGGCGACGCCGTCGATTTTAGGGTCAGCGAGGAGGGTGGGTGGTGTGTCTCTGGGGAGTTCGCCCCTCCGGGGCGAGTTGGGGGTGCCGAGAGCATCGGCAAAGAGATGGCCCGGCGCTGACGCTTGGGGCTCATTCCTGCTCCCTCCCCCGCGCCTCGTGGGGGAGGGTTGGGGAGGGGGTGCTTTGGGGGCTTCGGTGTGCTGGCTCCCCGCTTGCGCTTCAGGCTCTGTTGATTGGGCACGGAGCGATTTGCAGAGGCGGGCGTACCAGGTACGGAGATCGCCCTCGGCATAGGTGTTGTCGATCGAGAGCATCGGGACCGTGTGAGGCTTGGTCTCGAACCCCTCGATCGGCTGGCCGCCGACGCGCTGGGTGGGGCTGTCGGGGTCGGCAAGGTCGGGGTGGGCGGCTTCGAGGTCGGCAAGCTCGGCGAGCAGCCGATCAAACTCGGCATCCGGCATGATCGGAGCAGTCTCGGCGTAGTAGGCCCGATTGGCACGATCGAGCACCTCTCGCAGCTCGATGATGCGGGCGGCTGGATTGCTCTTCGAGGGAGGCACAAGGGGATAGTACACGGGGTCGACTCGCGGGTACTCCATCCGATCCGACGCTTCGCAAGCTCAGCGTCGGCGTCCTTCAAAGACAAGAACGCAGAATCCAGCAATGCCAGATGGTCTTCCCCGCTATGCTCAGGGTATGACGGCCACACTCATCGATGGCAAAGCCCTCGCAGCCTCCTTTCGCGAAAGAATCGCCCGCCGCGTGACAGAGGCGGCTGCGCTCGGACGGACAGCCCGACTCGATGCGGTGCTGGTCGAATCGGGCGATAACGCAGCCCGGGTCTACGCCGAGAATCAGCGAAAAACCTGCGAAACTCTCGGGATCGGGTACCGGCTGCATGTCCTCCCGGTCGGCTCCGGCTTTGACGAGATCGCGGGTCGGGTGCTGCTGCTCAACCACGACGAGGATGTCTCGGCAATTATGCTACATTTGCCGGTGCCTGAGGGGATTGATCCATATCGCATCCAGAGACTGATCGACCCGGAGAAGGATGTCGAGGGGGTCAACCCGGCCAACATCGGCAACATCGTCTATGGCCATTCGAGCCTGGCCCCCTGCACCGCCTTGGCGACGGTCAAGATGATCGAATCGACCGGGGTTGATCTTCGAGGCAAGCGGGCGGTGGTCGTGGGGGCGAGCAATGTGGTGGGCAA
>JAJRZG010000210.1 GCA_024275365.1 Planctomycetota bacterium
ACCGCCCTGATTGCAAACCGCGCCGACATGACAGCAAAGTACGACGAACTCATGACAAAGATCGAACGAAACGCCGAACTCCCGATGTGGGAATATGACAACCATGCTCGCCCGAACACCGAAGTCAACCTGCTCAGCGCCGATCCGATCCAGCACACGCGGTATTTCCCGATTGTGATGCTGATGCCTGCATTCGAGAGCGCGTTACAGACCACCGAACAAGTAACACAAAGGCGCGACGCCCTCCTCTCCGGCATCGCCCTCGAACTCTACCGCCGCGACAACGACACTTACCCCGACACGCTCGATGCCCTCGTCCCCGCCTACCTCCCAGCCGTCCCCCCCGACCGCTTCACAGGCAAGCCACTCAACTACGCACTCACCGAGGGCAAACCCAAACTCTGGTCCGTCGGGACCGACCGCGACGACGACGGCGGCCAAAAGCCGGCAGGACGGGACTACTCATCACAATGGATGCCGTCAGAATACATAATAAAGGGAATACGCAACACCTACGCAACGACAAGCCCCTACGACGGCGACTGGCTCCTCTGGCCCATCGTCTACGAACCCGCCACAAGCGATCCGGACGACTGAACCCGGTGGAGCAGATGTCCCAGTGAGGCGGGCCCCAATGGGGTGGGCGTCTCGCCCGCCCGATCCCCCTCCGCCCTGCGGAGGGGGTGGCCGAGCAAAGCGATGGTCGGGGGAGGTGCGACACCCTCCAAACACCAGCACCCACCTTGACAAACCATGACCCCGAGCAAGCCGCATTCTGATTCTTGAAAGAACCACAGAACACCAGTCATTGTGTGCCCCCGCACCTCCCCCGGTCGCTGGCGCGACCACCCCCTCCTCAGGGAGGAGGGGGATCGCATCCCGCGTACCCACACTCCCCCGATCCGAGGCTTCGCACGCTCAGCCTCGGCGTCCTTTGCAGCCATGCACCCCATCGAGGCGATACCCTCCAACACCCGGAGAACCGTCATGAGCGAAGCCAGCATCGAACCCAAGCCGACCACCCAGACCACACCCCCCATCGACCGCCAGATGCCCGAGACCGAGCTGGTCGATGTCATGGCTGGCGCCCTCCGCCACCAACTCCCCGTCCTCGACCACGGCTTCATCGCCCTCGTCGATGTCATGCCCCGTTTGGTCCCCAAACCAGCCGACGGCTCCCCCCCCACCGCAGACGGCGCCATCGTCCAGGCCGCCCGTGTCTCGTATGGCCAGGGCACCAAAAAAACCTCCGAAGACCGCAGCCTCATCCGCTACCTCCTCCGCCACCGCCACACGACTCCCTTCGAGATGGTCGAGTTCAAGTTCCATGTCGCGATGCCGATCTTCGTTGCTCGGCAGTGGATCCGCCACCGCACCGCCAATGTCAACGAATACTCGGCCCGCTACTCGATTCTCCCCGACCGCTTCTACACCCCCACCCTCGATGAGGTCCGCAAACAGAGCCGGGCGAACAACCAGGGGGGTGACGAACGGTTCAAGACCGACGAAGCAGCCGAGGTCTCGACCGCCCAGCAGTTCCTCGACTACCTCACCGAGGCCGAGGCCCTCTACTCCCGCTATGAGCAGCTCACCGAGGCCGGCGTCAGCCGCGAGCTGGCCCGCATGGCGTTGCCGGTATCTATCTATACGGAGTGGTACTGGAAGTGCGACCTCCACAACATCCTCCGGTTTCTGAGCCTCCGCATGGATTCCCACGCCCAGGAGGAGATTCAGGCGTACGCCCGGGCGATGCACGACCTGATCGAGCCGATCGTCCCCATCACGATGGAGGCCTGGCGGGACTACGCCTTCGAGTCGATGCACCTGACCCGATTGGAGATCGAGGCGATCCGAGGGCTGGATACAGGGGGTGACGGCACCCTCGCCACCCCAAATCGCCGCGAGCAGGCCGAATGGGACACCAAACGCGCCCGCCTCGGCCTGTAATTTTCTGGCAAACTGGATAAACCCACCGCCCCTGATGGCCCCTCATACCGGTTTCCAGAGGCTCTCCTCACCAAATCAAGCTTTTTCTTCACACATCGCTGGCGAATCGCCCACCGTGTGGCATCTTTCGTGGTGTACCCGCCGGAGTGTCCCAGCGGGAAATTCGGACTCGAACAAATCGCCGTAGTCACAGCGGGGCGTCCCCACTGGGCTGCGGGAGAAGAGATGGAGAATCCCATGAAGCTTGCTACTTTGATTGCTGTTGCTGGTATCGCTGGTGTTGCCTCGGCCCAGACCATGACCATGAGCTGGACCGTCTCTGATGACGGCAACGGCGACGGTATCCTGACCCCCGGTGAGA
>JAJRZG010000211.1 GCA_024275365.1 Planctomycetota bacterium
CCTAAACCGCAGGTCAGAGGTTCGAGCCCTCTCCGGGGTGTTTTTCAATCACACAGCCGCAGCGTGGCAGGGGACAAGATGTTGCAAGAGTCCCGGCGGGCAGGCGGGGCTCTGGTGGTCCCCCTGGGCAACACCGGCCAGCGCCTTGTGTATCTGTGTGTTTCGGACGCCGACGCTGAGCCTGCGAAGCGTCGGATCGTACTGGGGGACCTCTCGACGCACTCGATCCGACACTTCGGCTGCGTGCGCAGCCTCAGTGTCGGCGTCCGCGCCTGATGCAAGGTGCCCGAAACGCACCGCGAGTGCTGCGGGCGTGGTGTTCGGGGCAGAAATCGACCTGACTTCGAGATGCTCGCCCGTTGGCGAGGTCACGCGCTGCCATGAAGCCGCAGGCCATCCCACCGCCACCAGCCGGGGGTCGAGCCCCAGCCCCGTGCCGAGCGCTTTGAGCACCGCCTCTTTGCGTGCCCACAAACCGAAGAAGGGCTCGGGATCGTCCTGCCCAGCCATGAGGTGTTCGGTGGCGGTCTCGTCGGGATGCAGGGCACGGGCGCGCACGGCCGCGTCCATCGCATGGGGGCTGCCATGCTCGGCGTCGAGCCCGATCGGGCACCATGCACACGCTGCCACACCCGCAAGCCCGGCGGTCCCCGTTCGGCTGACAAAGAGCCCCTCGATCCCGACTGCTTCGAGCAAGGCAGCACTCAACGCCCTCGCAGCCTGGCGCGCATCCCACACCGTCCCCTCGACCTCTTGCCAGAGAATGACCGCCTGCTGCTGGAGGAGGGCCTCGCGCAGCTCGCTGCCCGTCTGCTGGAACCACGCATTCATTGACGAGCCCTCTCGATCCACGCCAAGTCGTCCATCGCCTCGGCGACATCGGCAGCCCCGCTCTTGACCAGTTCGAGGTGGTCGATCACCAGATTGGCGATGCGGAGGCTTGCAAACGCGCCGGGGTCAAACCCATTACTCCGAGGCCAGCGGAAAACCCCGACCGCAGCCGCGGTGGATAACGAACGGATCAGCGAAGCCCGCACCCCCGCAGCGGGCACCGGCTGTCGGGCCATGTCTGCGAAGAGAATGCGCCAGCCGGGGTCTTGTTCGACGCGCTCCCGCACGCTGAGCACCTCGGTGTTGTGCGCCTCGGTGGTCGTGACAGTGGCTGCGGTGGCACGGTTCTCCGAACCATGTTTCTGGACACCGGCTGTTTGCGGCTGCGACTTGCCCGGTACCCCAAGCGGATGCCGAGCCAGGCTGATGAGCTTGCGCGATGCCCGGCTCCAGATATCACGCCGAAGCACCGAGGGGGCGTAGGTATCGAGCAGACAGACCGGGATGTCCACCCCATGCACCCGGGCAGCCCGGGCGGCGACCTCAATCCCCAGCAGGCCACCGATCGAATACCCCACGATCCCCGCCAGCCGATCAAACCCGATCTGCTCGCAGGTCGTGACCAGATGCTCGACAAACTCCTTTCCTCGCGGCGGGCGGGGCACGCCTGCCATGATCTCCTCGAGATCGGAGATCACCACCCCCCGCGAGCCACCCGATCGATTCCGTATGGCAGTCGCCAGGCCGACCATGCCGACCGAACGCCCCATCGCGCCGGGGATGATGAGAATGATCTCCTCCTCGGCCCCGGAGCCGACGAGGCCACAGGCGTGCGTCTCGCGCAGTTGTGCGCACCAGACAGCTCGACACAAACTGGCGTATCGAGGATCACTCAAAAACTCGGCAAGGTCAATCTCGACACCGCACTCGCGGTGGAGCATCGCGGCCAGTTTGAGCGCCAGGAGCGACGACCCGCCAGCACGCAGAAAGTCCGTCTCGGGACGGGCTGGCGCAGCACCGATCACCTCGGCCCAGAGCCTCGAAACCACCCCGTCATGATCGCAGGACGCGACGGCTTTCTCTGATGGAAGGCTGAGCGTGACCCGGGGGATTTGGATTTGGTCGGCCTCCCTCTCGGCAACCCGCCCCCACTCACGCAGCACGCGGACAAAGTGTGCTGCGACCTCCTGCGCCTGGTCGCCCTCCAACACCGCCTGCGTCGCTTCGAGTTTGGCGTCGAGCCCCTGCTCGCTCTCGCAGAGGTGCAGCACCATCCCGAACCTCGCCCCGGTCTGTGGCACCTCCAACACACGGCCCACACCGCCAACCCCATCCGCCCCCTCGATCGCAAACTCACCAAGGCACTCGGTGCGCCAAGTGAAGACAAACTGCCGAGGGGCGTCGGCAAGGGCGGGATCGTGCGCTCTGATCGCCTCTACCAGATCGCCGAAGGGCACGAACGCCGGCCGCATCGCATCGGAAACCTCGCCACAGAGGCGGTGGATCGTCTCCGCGCGAGACTCACCCGGTCGGGCACCCGCCTCAAGAAGCCGAAGATCGAGCAGACACCCCACCTCCCCGGCAAGCTCGGCAGCCCCCCGGCGAGAGAAAGGGGTCAGCACAAACCGCCACGACTCGCCGAAGACCCGCTGGATCGCAGCCCCATACGCTGCCAGCAGGATGGGAAAGGGCGTACACCGATAGTGCTGGGCAAGGCAGTGGAGGGTGGAGTGTGTGTCGGGGTCAAGGTCAACAGGCAGCTCGCCCCCCGGCGCGGGCCCACAGGCGAGCGGCGGGGAGTGCCCCTCGAGCACGGTGGCGAGGCGGTCGGCACACCGGACAATCTCGTCCCGGTCAAGCCGTTGGGCTTCATAGGCAGCAAAGTCGATCGGGCTCTCGGGCCTCTGTTCGGGCTGCCGACCCGGGGTGCAGTCGGCGAGGATGTCCTCAAGGCACAAACGAAGCGAGTGGTCATCCATGATCGCATGATGCACAGTGAGCACGACCAGTCTCCCGCCACCATCACGGATCGGCCACGCCTCGGCCCGCACAAGCCCGCTGCCATCGAGGGCAAACCGACGCGAGAGCACTGGGAGCAGCGACTCGGGGACCCTGCGCGTGTCCTCGTCGAGAACCACTTCGGCCTCGTGCTCGGTCCACCAGTCGGGGTCGGGTCCATCGGCCCGGTGCAGCCGAACCTCATCGCCCCGGACTGTTGCGCAGGTCCGCAGGGCGGGGTGCCTTTGCACGAGGCGTTCGATTACTGCGCGGATCGTCTCACGCGAGAGGGCTGCGGGCATGACGATCGCCAGATGCACCAGGTAGGCAGAGCCCGAAGGATCGATCGCCGACCCGATGAGCATCTGCTGTTGCATGCGTGTGGGGGTAATCTCAGAAGCATCACCCTTGACAAGTTTGGGGGAGTGGTCAGAGGCTGTCGGAGCGTGGTCGATGCACCGGGCAAGGTCGCCGAGCGTTTGGTGCTCGAGCACCTCGATGGGCGACACCTTGCGCCCACATCGGCGTGCGATCTCAGCAGCGACCCGCAGCGAGAGAAGCGAAGTCCCCCCCTGCTCGGCATAGCGTGAATGGGCATCGAGCCGATCGCAGCCCAGAAGCTCTTGCCAGATCACTGCGAGGCGGCGTTGGGTCTCGGTCGAAAGCTCGCCCCCCCCACCATCCCTGCCCTGCACACCTGCTGCCGGCGCTTGCCGATCGCTCTTGCCCGAGATCATCCCGTCAGGGGCGGAAGCCTTCCCCACAGGGGCGGGGGCTTTCCAGCCCCCGAGCTGCAATGCCTGCCGATCGATCTTGCCCGAGATCATCCGGGGCATCGAGTCCACCAGGTGCAGCCGATGGGGCACCATGATCCTCGGCAGCCGCTCAGCGAGCATCGACAGCACCGCCTCGGGCGTCGGTGTCGAGCCGTTCTGGCCTGTATACCAGCCGATCAGGTGTCGTTCTTCTGCTGCCTCGCCCGCGACCTCGACGATTGCCTCGCCGATCCCCGGCAACGCAGCGAGGGTTTTTTCCACCTCGTCGAGTTCGATGCGGTTGCCCTGGATTTTGACCTGCCGATCGGCCCGCCCAAGGAAGGTGTAGAGGCCCGCCTCGTCCCGCTGCACCAGATCGCCGGTGCGGTACCATCGGCTGCCATCGCGTTCGATGAATCGACGGGCGGTGAGTTCGTCGTCGTTGAAGTAGCCAATCGCGACCCCCTCGCCCCCCACCAACAACTCGCCCTCGCCCGGGCCGAGAATCGGGCAGTCTTCAGGATCAACGAGCATGGCCGTGCTCCCCCGGATCGGCCGTCCGATGGGTACGCGGGCCTCGGGGGTGTTATCGACCGTCTCGATGTGGTGACAAAGACTGAAGGTCGTGTTTTCGGTGGGGCCGTAGCCGTGGATGAGCGTCACCCCGGGGCAGGCTTCGAGGAATCGCTGAATGTGCTCGGGCGACTCGCGTTCTCCCCCGACAAGCAACTGCCGAAACCCCGCAAGGCAGGCCGCATTCTCCGCAACCAGCAGGTTGAAGAGCCCGGCCGTCAGCCAGC
>JAJRZG010000212.1 GCA_024275365.1 Planctomycetota bacterium
CGCGCACCCCCGCGCCCCCGCCCGCGCCGGCGACCAACCTCCAGGCCTCGCTCCTCAACACCGGCGGCCTCAAACTCTCGTGGAAGGGCACCACCGCCAACGGCACCGTCTATTCCGTCTGGCGCCGCACCCAAAACAAAAACTCATTTGCCCAGATCGCCACAAGCGGGCAACGCTTCTATGAAGACCAGACCGTCCCCGCAGGCTCGACGGAAGTGAGCTACTTCCTCAAGACCATCCGCGACGAGCTCGAAAGCGACGACTCCGAACCCATCACCGTCCGCCTGGGAGTCACGCGCAACCAGTCCGGAATCGACACCGGCAAGACCGAACTCGGCATCGCGGCATGAGCAAAGCAGAGAGCCTGCGAAACACAACCAAAGAATGCCCGAGCAACCCCCGGCTGCAACCGCCCCCCTTCTTGCTGCGAATCCTTGACCGGAGCCCCCCATCAGGGGATGGTTCCGCTATAAAGAGTCTGCGAGGCCGATCCCGAGTGGGGAACGAGGCCCCGTCGAGAGACTCGCCACACGACAGCACGAACCGGGACCCCCCGCTGGGGCCACGCCCGGACCACATGGAGAACGATGTCATGCTCAACTTCTTCTCACGCCGCGCAGGTCTGGCCGCAGGTCACCCAAAGACCGCAGATGCCCGCTTCGAGGTCGAGTCGCTCGAACCACGAATCGTCCTTGACGCCACAACAGGCAACGGCCTGCACCCCATCGTCGAGGTCCAGACCAACTTCGGCAACATCTATATCGAACTCTTTGAAGACGATACTCCTGCCACCGTCGCAAACTTCATGGGCTATGTCGAACGCGACGACTGGGACAACACATTCTTCCATCGGCTCATGACTGGCTTTGTGCTCCAGGGCGGCGGGTGGAGCTACGACAAGGACCGAACCCCTCGCACAGATAAAGTCACCCAGCAGAACCCCGTCGAGAACGAGTTTGGCATCTCGAACACCCAGTGGACCGTCGCCATGGCCAAGCTCGGCGGTGACCCGGACTCGGCAACAAGTGAGTGGTTTATCAACCTCGCAGACAACTCGGAAAACCTCGACAACCAGAACGGCGGCTTCACCGTCTTTGGCGAAGTCGTCGGAGGCCGTGATGTTGTCAACACCATCACCGATCTCCGCGTCATCAACCTCGGCAGCGGCTTCGAGACCGTGCCGGTCTCCGACAACTTTGACGAAACCGGAAACACCCTGCTCAACGACGACCTCGTAGTGATCCGCGATGTCGTCCTCGTCTTCGATCCCGACACCAGCCTCCTCGCAGACACCACCGTCGTCCCCGGCGGCACCGCCAACTTTGCCAACCTCACCACTGTCACACTCCAGAGCCAGTTCGGACGCGCCATCGCCTTCCAGCAGAACGGACCCGCTGGCGGGTGGACCGTCACCGACCTCAACCTCAACGCAGAACAGTCAGGCACCTCGACAGCTCCCGTCACATGGATCGACCCCAAGGACAGCACAACCTATGCCGCCGGGATATCAACCGACGGGCTCATGCTCTACAAAAACACGACCGGCACGACCTGGACCGTCCGCAACCTCAACACCGAGATCGCCGGGGCCGGGCTCATCACCTCGTCGCTCACGACCTTTATCAGCAAAGACGACCGGGTCTATGTCATCGGGCTCACCGCCAGTGGCGAGATGATGCTCTTCCGCCAGACGGGTGGGGAATCCAATGGCGAGTTCACCTGGACCGCCCGCAACCTCTCCACAACCGACCTCACCGTCAACAACCTCGACACAACTCCCGTCTTCACAAGCCCGCTCTCAAGCTATGTCACAGCCTGGAACGGGCTCAATATCGTCGGGCTCGATGCCAACGGCGATATCCAGGCGGTCTGGTGGGCGCCCGGCCGCGATGCATGGAGCGCAGCAAACCTGAGCAACTCAACCGGCGCCCCGCCCATGCAGGGCACGATCGCGCCCTACCTGATCAGCGGCAGGAAAGTAATCAACCTCGCGGGTACCGACCTTGCGGGCAATGTTGTGGTGACATGGTGGGTTCCCAGCTTTGGTGGCGATTGGGTCCAGTCCAACCTCACCGACCTCAAAGGCGGCCCAACCCTCGACGCCGGCTCGGTCGCCACCTATGTCACTTCCTCGGGTGGAACCAGTATCCTCGGGCGAAACGCCGAAGGCGATGTGGTCGTCTATTGGTGGGAACCCCCCCTCGGCCCCGGCAACTGGCTGATTACCAACATGAACAAACTCATCACCGGCGCAGAGATCCCCACCGGCCCGATGATCGGTGTCACCTCACCATCGGGCGTCATCAACATCTTCGGCTCCGCAGCCGACGGCGAACTCATCCGCTATTGGTGGCGCAACGGCGACCCATGGCAATGGGAGAATGTCTCCAGCACCGCCTCATTCGCGTAGTCCTCTCTACGAACCCCGAGCGCAAGCTCGGGTGAGTGGATCGTATGTACAGGGTGCCCTGGTCTGACAACTCAAAGACTCGGAAGGCCACGCGGAACCCGAGGAAAACAAGAAAGACAGCTCACCACAGAGGACACAGAGTAAAGACACAGGAAAGAAAGGTGGCACGGCTCTCCGAGCCGTGCGGATTGAACAACACACACAACTCACGGCTCGGAGAGCCGTGCCGCCTTGTCCTGCATCTTTCTTCATCTGCCTTTATCTGTGTCAATCTGTGATCATCTGTGGCCAAGATTGCCTTTCTGTCTTTCCTCAGTGAAACTCTGTGTCCTCTGTGGTGAACTGTCTTTCCTGGCTTGTCGGTACGCCACACCACACGCTCATACACTCCCCCCATGAACCCCCCCATCACCCGCACCGACCCAGCACTCCTCGCCGTCGCCCGAGGCAACGCCCCCGCCGACCTCCTCATCACCAACGCCCGCATTCTCAATGTCTTCACCCGTCGCATCGACCCCGGCTCCATCGCCATCGTCGGCGGCCGCATCGCCGCTGTCGGCCCGCACACCGACGCGACCCGCTCCCTCGACGCCCACAACGCCTTCGCTCTCCCCGGCCTCATCGACGCTCACATGCATGTAGAATCGACGATGCTCATGCCCAGCGAGTTCGCCCGCCTCGCCAGCGCCCATGGCACCACCGCCGCCATCCTCGACCCGCACGAAATCGCCAATGTCCTCGGGCTCGCCGGCATCCACATGCTGATGGACGATGCCGAGGGTTCTCCGATCCACCCCCTCTGGATGGCCTCCTCCTGCGTCCCCGC
>JAJRZG010000021.1 GCA_024275365.1 Planctomycetota bacterium
CGGTAGTCGCCGAACTCGCGTGGGATCGCGTGCCATTGGCAGCCAGTGCGGCCCTGATGAATCATGCCATCGAGTGCGTTGCGTTGATCGATGCGTTTGCGCCCCGTAGCTGCTGGCGGGTCGAGCTCGTCAAGCACAAGGGCAAACCTCGCCCACAGTTCATCCGGGCACCGCCAAATCGTGGGCAGCGGCTCGGGTCGATGATGTCGCTTGGCCATCCTGGCACCTCCTTCCGGTCATCCATGACCAGATCATTCATCGGCTATCCGGAGGGTTTTGAGATAGTTTCTAAGCCAGTCTTTAGCTCTGCAGGATCGACCCCTTGGGATCCGCATTGAGGTGGTCGGCGAGTTGACACGCCTGATCCTTGCAGTCGCAGCGGCGCATGGTTGCCCAGCCATTCACCCCGAGTCTGCGCCACACATACCAGTCGCCATTCTGGTCGGTATCGACTCGGAACAGAGGCTTGGTCTCTGCCACCGAGGCAGTGTGCTTCACTGTCTTTGATTCTTCAAGCATCTGTCACCTCCTTGGTGAACTACCCGGATTGCCTAAAAGCAACAGCGGGAGGGAGCCATATCCCTTCTAGTATAGTGTCGCTCTTTCGGACATCTGTGTCAAGAAATAAATCGCACAAAGCCCCATTTTGATGGGTGCGGCTCATTTCTCGGAGCACCCCGGGAATGCCGTGGTTTTTCTCTATTATTGGGGCTGGTCAATACACCCCCCCGCTCATGGCTGTATGGTATTTGGCTCAAGACTGTGATGGGGGCAGATGGAGTGTTTGGATGCACCGAGTATTCATTTCAGCAGCAGCAGTGACAGCGGTTTCCGGGTTGGCCTCTGGGCTGCATGGCCCGGTCGGGGTGGTCGGCGATCAAGGATCGCCCCGCACGAGCCTGACTCTGGTCACCCCTGGAGTGGTAGTGCCGTCTCAGGCTGCCCCCCCTGTCGAGGTGTTCCAGATCGGAGAGAGCTCCCGGGGCACACCGATCAGCGTGTGGCGGGTGGCGCACCCGGACATCGACGAACTCGGTCGCGGACCCGATGACAGGCCCGCGCTCTTGATCGTTGCGGGGCTCGACGGCCGGCACGACTTTGGGACTCGCCTCGCACTGACGCTCGCCGACCGTCTCGCAGCAGATCACCTTGCATTGCTCAGGCGGTACACGGTCTACATCGTGCCGGACATGAACCCCGACAACGATGCGCTGTTTGATATGGCGGGCATCCCCCGCGCTGATTTCGGACGCGCCCCACACTCGGCAGATGCCGACCGTGACGGACGCTTTGATGAAGACCCGGCTGAAGACCTCAACAACGACGGCATCATCACGATGATGCGTGTCAAGAACCCCGCTCCCGGGACAGGCCTTCGCGCAACCCTCGTGCTCGACCCCGATGAGCCCCGCACGCTGCGCGAGCCCAAGGCCGACGAGGGTGAGATTGCTGAGTACGCCCTGCTGATCGAGGGCATCGACAACGACAACGACGGCAAGTACAACGAGGACGGCTTTGCGGGCTCTGCCGGCGCGGGGGTTGATCTCGACCGCAACTTCCCCTCGCTCTGGCCCGAGTTCGCTGATGGGGCCGGGCAGTACCAACTCTCTGAGCCCGAGACCCGCTCGCTTGTCGAGTGGATGCTCACCCGCGACAATATCATCTGCACGCTCGCCTACACGCCGGGCGACAACATCCTCAACATGCCGGCAACGGGCAAGTATGCCGCCGATGGCAGCGAGCCAACCGGCATCGAGAAGAACGACAAGGCGGTCTATGAGAAAGTCCAGGAGGTTTTTAAAGAGGCCACCAAGCAGACCGGCGCACCCAAGGGAGCGTGGGAGGGCTCGTTCACCCAGTTCGCGTACGCCCAGTTCGGCGTGTGGAGCTTTGCCACGCCAGCATGGGTGAGGCCGGACCTCATCAAGCAAGACAAGGCCGAGGGCAAAGAGGACGAAAAAGGTGATGATGCCGGGAATGACAAACCCGGCAAACCCGACGCGCCCGAAGCATCTCCTGACCCAGATGCCGAACGCAAAGCACTCCAGGGCCGCGGCATCCCCGACTTTGTGATTGACTTCATCCTTGCCTCCTCTGATGAACGAGCCGCCATGATGGCCGGGTTTGCCGACATGTCCGAGGAGGAGCAAGCCTCGCGCATGCAGATGGTCACCGATCTTCCCGAAGATGTGCAGCTGCGGATGCGGGCGCTGATCTCCGGCCAGCCCGACCCCGGTGCCCAAGCAGGTGCCAGCAGAGAAGGCCGGGGCGGACGAGCTGCTGGCAGAGGCAACAGACCCGGAGGCCCTGGCGGCACCGGCTCAGAAAAAAACACCAGCAAAACACCCGACACCGACGAGGCGCAGTGGATCAAGTACTCCGACGAGCACCTCGACGGCTCGGGCTTCATCGAATGGACACCCTTTGACCACCCCCAGCTCGGTGAGGTTGAGATCGGGGGGCTCATGCCCGGCATCCGCCACGAGCCACCCGAGAGTGAGTGGAGCCGTGTCGTCAACGAGCAGACCGAGTTTATCGCCACGCTACTCGGCCTCATGCCCGAGTTTGCAGTCGAGACGATCGGGGTCGAACGGATCGCCGAGGGTATCTGGCGCATCCGCATCCGTGGCACCAACGCCGGGGACTTCCCCACAAGGGCTGCCATCGGTGTCAAAGCCCGCCGCATCCCGCCCATCGTCGTCAGCCTCCGCCTCGAGGTGGACAACATCGTCTCAGGCCAACGCCTCGCGCGCTGGGACACCATCGCCGGGCACGGCGACTCTGTCGAGGTCGAGTGGACCATCAAGGCACCCGACGGCTCGACAGTCGCTGTCGATATCCGCTCGATCGTCTATGGCAATCGAACCCTCACTATTCATCTCACGGAGGGCGAGTGATGAAACTCCACCTGACCAGCCTCGCCATCGCGGCAGCGTGCATGACCGCTGTCCAGCCCGCTGCCCTCGCCCAGGAACACATCCCCGGCAAGGTCGATATCGCCTTTAACCGCTACTACACCTACGACCAGCTCGTCGACCACATGCACGCGATCGCAGCAGCATACCCAGAGATCGTCACGCTCGAACAGATCGGGTTCAGTGGCTTTGGCAAGCCGATGTTCGTTGCGATTGTCAACGCCCCAAAGACCGGGCCAGTCTCCTCCAAGCCGGCCATGTGGATCGACGGCAGTGTCCACGGCAACGAGATCCAGGCTGCCGAAGCGGTGCTCTACTCGCTCTGGTATCTCACCAAGGCCTATGGGCACAACGAAGACCTCACCGAGCTGCTCGACAACTACTCGTTCTACTTCTTGGTGAGCCAGAACCCGGACGGCCGGGACTACTGGTTTGACGAGGCAAACACACCGAACTCCTCACGCTCGAACCAACGACCAGTCGATAGCGACCGCGACGGGCTCATCGACGAAGACCCCGCAGACGACCTCGACGGCGACGGCTCCATCACCCAGATGTGGAAGGAAGACCCCGACGGCAGGTGGAAACGGGATGAGACCGATCCGCGCGTCTTCCTCCGAGTGGGTGAGGACGAAACCGGCGGCTGGATACGACTCGGACAAGAGGGTATCGACAACGACGGCGACGGACGCATCAACGAGGACGGTCCCGGCGGTGACGACATGAACCGCAACTGGCCGACCGACTGGAAGCCGGGCTATGTCCAGCGCGGGGCGGGGGAGTTCACCCTCTCAAACCCGGAGACCAAGGCGATTGCCGACTTTATCCTCGCGCATCCCAACATTGCCTCGGGGCAGAGCTACCACAACTCGGGCGGCATGTTGCTGCGAGGGCCGGGCGCGAGCTACAACGAGAGCAGCTACCCGCGCGAAGATATCCGGGTCTATGACGAGATCGGACGCATCGGCGAGGACATCCTGCCCTACTACGACTACATGGTGATCTACAAAGACCTCTACACCGTCCACGGCGGGTTTGTCAACTGGCTCGCTGAGGGGCTCGGGGCGTATTCCTTTACCAACGAGCTGTGGACGCCGGACAAGTATTTCCAGCGAGACATCTCGCGGCCCAGCAGCGACCAGATGTGGCTCTTCCGCGATCGGCTGCAGTTTGGACAGGCGTTTAAGGAATACACCGAGTTCGACCACCCAGAGCACGGCACGGTGCTCATCGGCGGGCTCAACAAGTGGTCGGCCCGCAACACACCGACCTTTATGCTCGAAGAAGAGTGCCACCGAAACTTCTCCTTTACCATGTTCCACGCCGACCAAATGGCGATGCTCGAGTGGGGGCCGATCGAGATCGAACGGGTCGGTGAGAGTGACCTGTGGCAAGTCACCGTCGAGGTCAAAAACGAGAAACTCATGCCCACGCGCTCCGGCATCCAGGCCCGAAAGTCCATCGGGCAAAACGACCTGCTCCTCTGTGAGCCCGCAGAGGGACGGGTGGTGATGTCTGGCTCGATCAGTAATCGACGAAGCAAGAGCATCAACGAGACACGCTTCGAGCCCGGGCGCATCCAGCTCAGCCGAGGCGTGCCGGGCAAGGGGAGCGTGCTGCACCGGTTCTATATCGAGGGGCCGACAGGCTCCACGGTTCGGCTTTCGTACTCGGCCCAGCGCGCCAAGGACATCGAGATGGAGTTCAGGCTGGAGCCGAAGAGCCGGGAGTAAAGACAAGCCCCCCCCGCAGAACCTTGGTGAGTTGCCCACTTGGTGGTGTATGGAGTGGTGTCGTGCCCGACCTCACCCCTCTACACTCCGCCCATGCTCGCACGAATCCGTCAGAAGCACCCCGGCTCGTCGGTCCCCAAGATCATCGTCTGGCGAGGCTTCCAACTCTTCAACCTGCTCATCCTTATGCTGCTCTATCGGCTGCAGGTGCGCAATGCCAAAAATGTCCCCGCGACCGGGCCGGTCCTGATCGCGGCAAACCATCAGTCCTACTTTGACCCGCCCGCGATCGGGACTCGGGTTTCCTCAAGGCAGATCGACTTTGTCGCACGCTCGGGCCTCTTTACGCACTCGCTCCTCGGCGGGCTCTTCCGGTTTCTCAACAGCATCCCCGTTGCTGAAGAAGGCCCGGATGGTGCTGCGATCAAGGAGATCATCCGCCGCCTGAGGCTGGGGCGGTGCGTGATGATCTTCCCGGAAGGATCCCGCACACACGACGGCAGCATCCAACCCTTCAAGCGGGGGGTAGCCCTCCTGGTCAAGCGCGCCAAGTGCCCCGTCATCCCGGTCGCCATCGAAGGCGCGCACAAGGCGTGGCCGAGGGAGAAGAAACGGCCAAAGCTGCTGTTTGCCCCCAAGATCCGTGTGCTCTATGGCGAGGTCATCAGCTACGACGAACTGATGAAGGATGGAGCAGATGCAGCCCTCGCCCGGATCGAGCGGGAGGTCCGGGCGTTGCATGAAAGACTCAAGGATGAAGGATGAAGGATGAAGGATGAAGGATGAAGGATGAAGGGGAATCTCTGAATAGTGTAGTGAGGCGGGCATCTCGCCCGCCCGGAAAGCATACAAAACACGGGGTCATCCTTGGGTCTTTGTGTTGTTCTGGGTTTCAAGGATAAAAGGTCAGGCACAGGGATCGGTGATCTTTGGTTCCTGTTCATCCTTCATCCTTCCACCTTCATCCTTCCACCTTCATCCTTCCCTACCCTCTCCTGTGATCGACACGCACTGCCACCTGACCTTCCCCGACTTTGCACACCGGGTTGATGAAACCCTCGAGCACGCAGCCTCGATGGGTGTGGATGGTTGCATCACGATTGCCACGACCGTGGACGACGCGCTGACGGCTTTGACCGTTGCCGAGCTGCACGAGCGGGTCTGGTGCAGTGCGGGGGTACACCCGCTGCACGCCGACGAAGGGCCTCACGACTGGGCACATCTTCAGAGGCTTGCGCAGGCGGACAAATGCGTGGCATGGGGTGAGCTGGGGCTCGACAAGCACTACGACATGCCGCCTCAGGATGTGCAGAAGCGGGTGCTTGAGGAGCAACTCGCAACGATCGAGAATGCACACCAGGCGTGGGGGCGATCGTTACCGATTGTAGTTCACTGCCGAAAGGCGTTTGATGAACTCATCCCCCGGCTGCGCGAGACAACGCTCGACCCTGCGGGGTTTGTCTTTCATTGCTTTACGGGCGATGCTGCCGAGGTACGGGCGTGCCTTGACTTTGGGGCGATGGTCTCATTCACGGGCGTTGTGACCTACAAAAACGCACCGGAGGTCCGCGATGCTGCGGCTCTTGTCCCCCTCGACCGGATCATGGTCGAGACCGATGCACCCTTCCTGAGCCCGGTCCCCAAGCGCGGCGTGCGGCCCTGCGAGCCGGGGTTTGCGAGGCACACCGCGGAGGCGCTGGCAGCACTGCGCAACGAGAGCTGGGATGCGTTTCACGAAGCAATCAATGCGAATA
This sequence comes from Planctomycetota bacterium, assembly GCA_024275365.1. GTDB lineage: Bacteria > Planctomycetota > Phycisphaerae > Phycisphaerales > UBA1924 > PNC22. The sequence continues at coordinate 6,403 of JAJRZG010000021.1, forward strand.
CGGAACGGTTCTTTGGGGTCGCGTGAGCATGAAGCCACCTTGGTGCTGGCTCATCACTTCGCGAGCAGTTTCTCATACAACGCTTCATCGATCCCAAGATACTCGCGCATGTGCTGGTCATAGACCTCGGCATCGTCATCGCTTGAGAGATCAAGCCGAAGCTCGTTGATAACCTTGGTGCCCTGCGCGATCCACGCCTGGAAGGTCTCATCGGAGACATGCTGCTGAATCCACTCACCGACCGGCCCCCGAAAGGGTGGGCGGCTCATCTCGTGCCCCGGCTGACCTGTGACCTGGCAGATGAAGGAGCCCTCGGGGATCGCGGGGCCTGTCGATTCAATCTCGGGCACCGGCTCACCGATCTGCGTGAGCAACTCGGCGATTGCGTTCTTGGGCATGAGGTCGCCCTTGGTCGCAGCCGTGTGGTAGCCATCGAGGAGGACTTTCTTGGCTCGCTCGATCTCCTGGCTCGCCATCAGGGCAGCCCCGGCAAGCTGGTAGGCCTTGCTGAACCCGGGGTTGAGCTCAAAGCAGGTGGTAAAGGCGGCCGCAGCATCGGCAAACCTGCCGGCCTGGTTGTACGCGCCACCAAGCGAAAAGTGCGCCATGTCGTTGGTCGCATCCTCGCGGCACATCTTCTCGAACTGGGCAATACGGTCTTCAAGGTTTGACATCGGAACCTCCTGGGAAAAGTGTAGGTTCGGTGTGATGACATGTGGGGTGAGCGATTCTCAGTGGACAGACGGTTCTACCATCCGATCGGAGACCACCCCATGAAAACCATCATCGAGCCGTTCCGCATCAAATCGGTCGAACCGATCACCATGACCACGCCGCAAGAGCGCGAGCAGCACCTCACCGAGGCGGGCTTCAACCTCTTCCTGCTGCGGGCGAGGCATGTGCTCATCGACCTGCTGACCGACTCGGGCACCGGGGCGATGTCAGCGGAACAGTGGGCGGGGATCATGCGGGGTGATGAGTCCTACGCCGGGGCCGACTCATTCTTCCGATTCGAGAAAACACTCCGAGACATCACAGGCTTTAAGAACATCCTGCCGACCCACCAGGGCAGAGCGAGCGAGCGCATCCTCTTCCAACTCGTCGGCGGCGAGGGCAAGGTCGTCCCCAACAACACCCACTTCGACACAACCCTTGCCAATATCGAGCACTCCGGCGCACTGGCGGTCAACCTGCCCATCCCCGAGGGCATGGACCCGAAAAACCGTCATCCCTTCAAGGGCAACATGGATATTCAGGCGCTCGAGGCCCTCATCGCCGAGGTGGGAGCAGACAACATCCCCGTCGTGATGCTCACCATCACCAACAACTCTGGTGGCGGACAGCCGGTGAGCCTTGAGAACATCCGCGCGGTCCGGGCGGTCTGCCAAAAGCACGGGCTGCCCTTCTATCTCGATGCGTGCCGATTTGCGGAGAACGCGTGGTTTATCAAGATGCGCGAGGAAGGACAGCGCGATCGACCCGTGCGAGAGATCGTGCGTGAGATCTTCGACCTCTCAGACGGCGCGACGATCAGCGCCAAAAAAGACGGCATGGTCAATATGGGCGGCGTGCTGCTCATGCGCGATGACAACCTTTTTCAAGAGGCAACAAACCTGCTGATCCTCACCGAGGGGTACATCACCTATGGCGGGCTGGCGGGGCGTGATCTCGAAGCGATGGCCCAGGGCTTTGAAGAGATCCTCCGCGAGGACTACCTGCAATACCGCATCCGCTCCACAGCCTACCTCGGCGAACGGCTGCTTGATATGGGTGTCCAGATCATCGAGCCGCCCGGGGGGCACGCGATCTATGTCGATGCCGCCGCCTTCTGCCCACACATCCCCGCCGAGCAGTTCCCCGGCCAGGCTGTGGTCTGTGGCCTCTACCGTGAGGGCGGCATCCGCGCCTGTGAGATCGGATCGGTGATGTTCGGCCAGCACGAGACACCCTCGATGGAGCTGGTTCGGCTCGCGATCCCTCGCCGAGTCTACACCCAGAGCCATATCGACTATGTGCTCGAGGTCTTCGAGGCACTCTTTGCTCGAAGCGACTCCCTGCGCGGGATGCGGATCATCAAAGAGCCCCCAGCACTCCGGCACTTTACTGCGAGGTTTGCAGAAATCTAGTGCGTCACGCAGCATGCGCAAGACGCTCGACCTGCAAGACCCACCCCGGTGTCTGGTCCCGATACGCCCGCACATGACGAGTTCGCGAGGCATAATACCACGCTGTACCGCCCTGCACAGCAACACTGATCGGGATGAGCGACGCATACATCCCGATCATCACAAGCTGCATGAGGTCTTCATAGGGACCCATCATGTCCGACATCATGGCATCGACCTGTGCATCGCCGGAAGACTGGGAGGTGAGAGCCGAGGGCGTGGTCAGTGTCGCATAGATACCCCATACCCCGTACGCACAAATCATCGCAGCAAACACTACCTGATTCAATGCGAGCTTTTTCGGGCCTCGAACATCTGCCTGTTCGAGCAGGCGCGCGCCGCGAAACTCTCCCCACGCAATCGCCGCAAGCCCCACGCCAAGAGCAAGGCTCAGCAGGCTGAACACACCAGCGAGAATGGAGAAAGACGCAAACACCGCAGTCGTCCAGCCACTGATCCGAGCAACTCTCGCAGCACGCCGAATCTTGCGCCCCCGGAGTCTCGCCTTGCTCAACTCGCTGAGTTGCTCTGGAGAGAGCGGGGCATTGCTCACAGCGGTATTGTCTGAGACTGACTGCACGCTTGGGCTATCGGCTTCATGCCAACGGACCATGAGCAGCCTTTGCGCTGTTGTGTTATCGACCCTTTGTTCAGAGAATCCAGGAGGCGTTATGGGGCGACTCCCAAAGACTCACGACTCGCTCAACACGCCCCATTCCTTCTGAAGGGCCTTGGCTGCATCGGGGTCCACATAATCCGAGTGGCACGACAGTTTCGCCTCGGTGCCTTGATGCCTCGATGCCTCGGTGCCTTCTTTTCCATCAACTGTTACCATCACCTTTTTGGTCTTGTTGGCGAGTGAGTGGATCTCTTCCGGCGTCAGGTAGCCGCGTTTTTCGAGGATCGCCTTCTGCTCGACCGTCAGCGCGGCCGTCTGGAGCACCCCGCCCAGCTTGCCATCCTTGCCGATGCGCTCGAACCCCTCAGCCTTGCCACTGGCGAACTCCTGGATCTCCTTGCTGATGCGCACGCTGCACCAGTCGTGGCCGCACATGGCGCAGAAGTCGGTATCGACATCGAGGTCTTCGTCGTGAAAGGCGCGGGCGGTGTCGGTGTCGAAGGCCAACTCGAAGTGCTTGTTCCAGTTCAGCGCTGCGCGCGCACGGGTCAGGTCGTCGTCCCAATCGCGTGAATGCGGAATGCCAAGCGCGATATCGGCTGCGTGGGCAGCGATTTTGTATGCAATGCACCCTTCCTTGACATCCCCCCGCTTGGGCAAGCCGAGGTGCTCCTTGGGCGTGACATAACACAGCATCGAGGCCCCGTGGTAGGCGATCTGCGTTGCCCCGATCGCGCTGGTGATGTGGTCATACCCCGGGAAGACATCTGTCACCAGAGGGCCGAGCACATAAAATGGTGCCCCGTGGCAGAGCCTTCGCTCAAGTTTGGCGTTGAACTCGATCTGATCGAGAGGCACATGGCCGGGGCCTTCGATCATCACCTGCACACCCTTGCGCCACGCCCGTTCGGTCAGCTCGCCCATCGTCTCGAGCTCGGCAAGCTGGGCATCGTCGGTCGCATCCGCAAGGCCGCCGGGGCGCAAACCGTCACCAATGCTGAAGGTCACATCGTGCTCGCGGAGGATGTCGCAGATATCTTCCCAAGCTGTAAACATCGGGTTCTCGGCATCATGGACGAGCATCCACTTGGCGAGCATCGACCCACCCCGGCTGACGATCCCGATGAGGCGGTCCTTGACATACGGCAGGTGGGCCTTGCGGAGCCCGGCGTGGATCGTCATGTAGTCCACACCCTGCTCGGCCTGGTGGCGGATCGAATCGAGAATCAGTTCGGGTGAGAGGTCCTCGATCTTCTTGCCCAGGATCATCGAGTAGATGGGAACGGTGCCGATCGGCGCGGGCGAATGCTCGCAGAAGGCTGCCCGGCAGGCGTCGATATCGCCGCCGGTACTCAGGTCCATCACCGTGTCAGCCCCCCACTGGAGCGACCAACGGAGTTTTTCGAGTTCTTCGTCGGTGCCGCTGGAGACGGGGGAGGCGCCCATGTTGGCGTTGATCTTCGTTCGGCTCGCCCGCCCGATCGCCATCGGGTCGAGGGCACCAGCAAGGTGGTGGAGATTCGCCGGAATCACCATCCGCCCGGCAGCGACTTCATCGCGCACCTGCTCAGGAGTCAGATGCCCCTCGCGCTCCGCAACACGGCGCATCTCGGGCGTCACGATCCCCAGTCGCGCCGATTCGAGTTGGGTGATCGGCGTAAAACCCTCTGGATATGTCACACGGAGACGCACTCCTCGCGCATCGACAAACTCTGCGACACGCACTTTCCCACCCAAGTCCAGAGATTCTGATCCTTGGGCTTTGCGTGTTTCAGGACACGCATCCGCGCGTTCGACCTTCCACCCCTCGGGCAAAAAGTCCCACGCGGTATAGGGGCTCGGGGCGGGCATCCCCGGCGAATCGGGCGAGCTATACGCCAACACCCCCCCGATATCCGGCGCATTGGCAAACGATCCCGGCGTCGTGGCGTCGGTATCACCGGGGTTGGTCGCCCCGTTGAAAGGCACCGCAAACCGCTCGGTCGGGCGCGTGGCGTTGGGGTTGGCAGCCAGTTCATAAACTTTGTATTGCGAGTTCATCGCGATCCCTCCGCCGGTATGAGCCGGATCAGGTTCTGCGGGTACTTCTCAGCGGCGGTGTGGGGCAGCAGCTCACTACTGCCACGAAGGATGTGAGCACCCCGCCGCGCCCCGTGCGAACGGGGCACTATACACCTGTGCGGGTCAGTCTGGCTCGGGCTCAGTGTCCGTCCCCGGTTGGATCTCGGGCGGGGCGGAAGGCAGTCCCAGATGCTTGGTAAAGAACGCTACCAGTTGGCGGCGGGCTTCGGCGTTGGTCTGGACCATGGAGTTGTGGTCGCCCCTCGGGTCGGTCCAGAGGGTGGTCTGCACGCCAGCGTCTCGGGCAGCATCGGCCAGAAGCTCGGCGTGGCGGGGGTTGACGATCTCGTCTTCGAGGCCGTGGAGGATGAGGTAGTGGCGATCGCCCAGCCTCGCAGCCGCATCGGCCGGTTCGAGCCCGCCGCGCAGGATCACCGGGCCGAGCACCGGGACCAAGTCGTGTGCCATACCGGCCCAAGTGGAGAAGGCCGAGACCGTAGCGACCGCACGCACCTCGGGATCGTCAGCCGCGGCGTGGAGGGCGAAGACGCCACCGAGGCTCACGCCGTAGATGCCGACGCGCGAGGCATCGACATCGGACCTCGCCTTGAGCGTTGCCAGCGCAGCCTCGGTATCGGCGAGCAGCGCGCGCCGACGGAGCGGCCCGGTGTCATCAGAACGGCCGTAGCGGCGGTAGTCAAAGAGCAGGATGCCGAAGCCCTCCCGTGTGAAGAACCGCGAGAATGACTCGTGACTGGCGATATTGCCAGCGTTGCCATGGACATGGAGGATCGCCGGACCGGGCGCAGCAGGGTCGGCACCCGCAGCGGGCATAAACCAGGCGTGGAGGCGGGTGCCGTCGGCGCTCTCGAACCAGACATCCTCGGTGCCGGGCGGCGTGTCGAAGGCCTCGCGGGAGGGAAAGTAGGCCAGCGACTCGACGCAGCCGGTGAGGCGGGTTGCGAGCCCGACAATACCAAGCACGATGACGATGCGTGCAGCGCTCTTGGCGAGCCTCCATCGCGGCCTGGGCTTGGCGACAGACTCTGGGTTGGGTTCGTGTGGTTCATCCATCGGCCATTAGCATCCATTCGACAACACTGCTCGAAGGCAACGGATCAACGCCAAGCTGACGGAGCATATTGAGGCACTGCGCCCGGTGGTGCATGCCGTGGGTCGTGACATGGGTGAGCACCCCGCCTCGGGCGAACGAATAGGACCGACCACCGCGCTCGGCTGAGGCGATACCATCGAGTGGATGCGCAGCGAGGGCATCGGCCAGTTCGGTCGCGGTGTCATCGAGGAGCGTCCGGAGTTGGTCGGCGGTGTACGGGCCACCCGTCTCGATCCGGTCGCGGATCTCATGCCCGGCGAGCATGTCGGCCCACCCCCGCTGGGCGCCGCAGATATGGGCGATGCAGTCGTGGAGCGAGCCGGGGCCCATCTCGAAACGCTGGTTGAACTGCTCGGTGGTGAGCCCGGCACAGGCGTCGATGAGGTTTCGGTTGGCCCAAGTGTTGTGGGCGAGGAGGATGTCGGCGGGGTTGGAAGTGGGCATGGGCTGGTCCTCGGGGGGGTCTTGTATACGCGGTAGCCTAGCGACTCAGCCCGCAGCGAGAGTTGTGGGTAAGCTGATGGGATGAGAGTAGCGATTGCACAGCTTGCGCCCGCGTTTCTGGATCGGGGACGAGTGATCGATCAGGTCGTCGAGTGGATCGGCAGGGCGAGGGATGCTGGGGCCGAGTTGGTCTGCTTTGGCGAGGCGATCGTGCCCGGGTACCCAGTGTGGCTGAGTCGGACCGACGGGGCGGCGTTTGACGACCCCACCCAGAAACGCCTGTTCGCTCACTATTCGCAGGAGGCGGTCTGTGTTGAGGATCGGGAACTCGAACCCATCTGCCGGGCGGCTGCGGCGTGCGGGGTGGCGGTGGTGCTGGGGATTGTTGAGCGGCCTCGGGCGCGCGGGCACAGCCTGTTCTGCTCGCGGGTGATCATCGGGGGAAGGGGCGCTGGTACTGGGCGGGTGTTGAGTGTTCACCGCAAGCTCATGCCGACCTATGAGGAGCGCCTTACTTGGGGGTGCGGCGACGGGGCGGGTCTGGTGACGCACCGTGTCGGCGAGTTCCGCGTCGGGGCACTCAACTGCTGGGAGAACTGGATGCCCCTGGCGCGGACTGCGCTCTATCAGGCCGGTGAAGACCTGCATGTCATGCTGTGGCCGGGGTGCCTCCGGCTGACAAGTGACATCACTCGGTTTGCTGCGCGCGAAGGACGGAGTTTCGTGATCTCGGCGAGCGCGATCATCAGGCCGAGTGACATACCGGCGGACATCCCCGAGTTGTCGGTGCTGCGTGAGAGCGACGAGGCGTACTTCTACGAAGGTGGATCGTGCATTGCCAACCCCGACGGCACCTGGCTCATCGAACCGATGGTCGGGCGCGAGGAGTTGATCGTCGCGGATATGGAATTGGATCGAGTTCGGGAAGAACGGCAGAACTTCGACCCGGCGGGGCACTATGCGCGGCCGGAGGTGTTGGGGTTACAGATCAATCGCGACCGGCTTGGTGGTGATGGGCCTTGCCAAGCGTAGATCGCATCACACACCAGGCCTCGCTTCATCGGTATCCCACCTCTCATGTGTACCGCGCTGAAAGCGCCCAGAAACCCCCGGGAAACAATCAATTTGCGCTTGCAATTACCAAAGAGATTCTCTAATCTGAGCAAGTTGGATCGTCGGATCATCATTTCATCGTGGAGTAGGAGTCCCGGTTCGGGCTCCCGTGGGGCTGGCGTTCTTTATTGGAGATCTTTTATGCAAATAAAGACTATGGCCGCGTGTACGCTACTTGGGCCTCTGGGCGGCTTGTCGACTGCTCGGGGGCAAGGCGAGCAAATCTACAAGCTCCTGGCTGAGGATGGCGTGGCGGGCGATCACTTTGGGATCAGCGTGGCGATCAGCGGCACGACAGTTGTGGTTGGGGCAGAGTACGAGAGTGATAACGGCAACCAGGCTGGCGCGGCGTACCTGTTCGATGCTCTCACCGGCACCCAGACCGCCAAGCTCATACCGAGTGACGGCACAGAGCTCGAGTGGTTCGGCACCTCTGTGGCTATCAGCGGTACCACCGCCATTATTGGAACGCCCGGCGACGGCGACAACGGCACCTTCTCGGGATCCGCCTACCTCTTCAATACAGCAACCGGCCAGCAGTTGTTCAAGCTGCTCCCAAGCGATGGTGCGGGGTTTGAGTTTTTCGGGGGGCGTGTGGCGATTGACGGCAGCGTTGCGCTGGTCGGAGCGCACGGCCATGATGACGATGGTTCGGGTGCCGGCGCGGCTTTCCTGTTTGACACGAACACCGGACTCCAGACTGCCGAGTTACTCCCGAGCGATGGTTCCGCGAATGATCTTTTCGGCCTGGCCGTTGCCATGACCGGCACGACCGCTCTCGTGGGGGCAAAGGGCGACGATGACAACGGCTCGAACTCGGGGTCGGCTTACCTCTTTGACACCTCCACAGGCACGCAACTGTTTAAGCTGTTGCCAGGTGATGGTGCTGCGGACGATGGCTTTGGGTATGCCGTCGATATTGACGGGACACTCGCCATCGTGAGCGCCCCCGAGAACGATGACAACGGCATAAACTCTGGCTCGGTCTATCTCTTCGATGTCGTCACCGGCCAACAGCTTGCCAAGATAGTCGCAGACGATGGTGCTTCGGGCGATGCGTTCGGCTATGCCGTTGCTCTCAGCGGCCCGGTCGCCGTGGTCGGAGCCAACAGCGATGACGATGTGGGCAGTGCCTCGGGCTCAGTCTATCTCTATGACATATCGGATCCAGCCAACCCCATTCAAGTCATCAAGTTTGTCGCCGGTGACGGGCAGGAGTTTGACAGCCTGGGCAGTGCGGTTGCTGTCGATGGCAATACCGCAATCACCGGGGCCTGGCTCGACGACGACAACGGTGATGCCTCCGGATCGGCCTACACCTTCAATGCCGCTCTTGATACTGACACCGACGGCGACGGTCTGCTCGACTCCTGGGAGACCGACGGGATCCCCTATATCGGTGCCGACGGGACCAATCACCTCTACATCCTCGATGTCGATGGTGACGGGATCTCCGACGCCGATCCCGGCCACAAGGACCTTTTCGTCGAGATGGACATGATGAACACGCTGGGCTTCTCGCAGGATGCTGTCGATATGGTCGTGGACGCATTCTGGGCGGCTCCGGTGCCCAACCCCGACGGGATCGAGGGCATCACCCTCCACATCATCATCGACGAGGACACGATCCAGTTCGAGGAAACAACGGCGACCCCCGGCAGCACCTGGCCAGCCGACGCGGCGCAGCTGAAGTCCATCTACTTCGGCACAATCACCGAGCTGCTCGACGAGCACAGTGTGGAACTGCTCGAAGCCAAAGCCAAAGCCTACCGCTACGGCATCCTGTACAACAAGGCCAGCACCAAGATCGGCGGGCTGGGCGAGTTGGGCGGTGATGACTTCGTGCTCTTCGCCGGAACCTACGACGACGAGAGCAAGGCTGCGGTCTTTATGCACGAGCTGGGGCACAACCTCAACCTCCACCACGGCGGCGGTGACGAGATCAACGGCAAGCCCAACTATCCCAGCATCATGAACTATGTCCACTCCTACCGTGAGACATGGAACAACAACACCTGGAAGCTCGACTACTCGCGTGAGCGGCTGGCGACACTCAACGAGAACTCGCTCGACGACCCCGTTGGGATCGGGCTTGGGGGTTCGGGGTACTACGCCGATTTCGTCGTACCCTACTTCACGGTGGTGACCGACGGGGCTGATTGCTACTTCCCGAACGAGTGGAACCAGCCGGCGGTCGCGTTCACAAAGCTCGATCCGGCTAACACGCAGGACTACAACCTCGATTGCGACAAGGACGATACCGGGCTCGTCGGGGACTTGAACCACTTGGACAATGTGAACCTCCCGGGATCGGGCGATCCCTCACCGGGCGAGACGCTTGAGGGTTATGACGATTTGGCGAGTATTGTGCTGCCCGTCAGCGACGGCGGGGGCGCATTTGCCGGCACGGTGCCGAGTGACGAGGTGACCGAAGATCAACGGGTGCTCATCAACGAGGTCTTCCCCCGCGTGTGTACCGGCGACTGGAATGTTGATGGCGAGGTCAATACGCAGGACTTTCTCGCGTATCTGAACGACTGGGCAGCAGGGAACGGGCAGGCGGACCTTAACGCTGACGGGGTCGTGAACACGCAGGACTTCCTGGCCTTCTTGAACGCCTGGGTCGCGGGATGCTCGTAGCGAGTTGGGGGCGCGTGGCTCTCGAGGTCAGATCGCCTCGTAAGACTCGTCGCGTTTCACCCGCCTGCCAACCTCGCTGGCGTAGCGGTGCCCGAGGGTTTCTCGGTGCTCGGTCGCCCAATCGGTGAGCTTGGTTGTGCCCGCGGCTGGGGCATCCGAATCCAGCAGGCTCCGCATCAGACCCTCGATCTCTTCGCGGGTGATGATGACATCTTTGACCAGCGGGTTGACGCACCTGCCGACGAGGTAGCCGATGCCCGGGGGCACACCGACGATGAGGCGGCGGACACCGATGATGCCCGCGATGGTGCGCACAAGCTCGCGGAACTCGAACCCCTCAGGCCCGACCGCGTCGGCGTGGGTTATGCCCTCGCGGCTGGCGTGATCGATCATGAGGGCTGCCATGTCGTCAACATGCAGCGGGCGGAGGCGGTAGCGGCCATCGCCAAAGATACCGAACACGGGCAGGTGGCGGAGCATCCAGGCGATGTTGTTGACGAGGATGTCGCCCCGCCCAAAGAGCACGCCGGGGCGGATGATGGCGTGGGGGATGCCGGTCTGTTCCAGGGCGACTTCGAGCTCGTGCTTGCCTTTGTAATAGCCGAGGTCGTCGGCGATGCGCGCATGGAGGATGCTGACATGCACGATCCTGCCGACCCCTGCCCGTTGCGCGGCATCAAAGAGTGCCTTGGTGCTGGCGACTGCACGCTCGAAAGTGAAGAGGTTGTGGTTGAACCGTACCCAGTAGGTGTTATACAGCACCTCGGCGCCTTCGAGTGAACGGGCGAGTGCGTCGGGGTCATCAAAGGCGAGGGGGTGGATGTCGAGTTTGTCGCCGAAGGGGTTGGGGCGGTTGGGCGAGTTGGTGAGTGTGCGGACGCGCACCCCCCTATCCAGAAGCTGTTCGGTCACGCTTTGGCCGGTGTAGCCGAGGGCCCCGGTGACGACATGGAGGGGGGTATTCGCCATGTGGTGATTGTAGGGTATCGACTGGCTGCGGTGGTCCCTGCGGGGCGTGGGTGCGAGGAGAAGAGTCTCGATCATGGCACACACAGTGGTGTCAAGGAATATCAAGCCCAGCCATTCTGATGGCTGGGCTTGGGCCTCGGAGAATCCTCAATCTCGGTGTCTTCAACCTCGGAGTGCCTTGACCTTCTTCTCGAAGGTCTTGCGGACTTTCTCGTCCATCATCCCGACATGCCGCATCACCTCACGACCCTCGGCATCGAGCACGACGAAGGTCGGCAGGGCGGTGACACCAAAGACATTGGCAAGGCTCTGCCCTTGCGCGATTAGCGGGTAGGTATATTCGTGCTCGGCGAGGTAGGCCCCGGGGTCTTCGACGCTGTCGTCGGCATGGACCGCGACCACCAGCACGCTCTCATCACCCGCAAACTGCTCATGGAGCTGCTGGACAAAGGGCGAACTGGCCCGGCATGGACCACACCATGTTGCCCAGAAATCAACGACGACGACCTTCCCCTCCCACGAGTTTGCGACCGAATCAGGCAGCGCGACCGGCTCAGAAGTTGCGGCTGCTGTGGTGGTGGTTTCTTCGGTGCAACCCGAGAGGGGCAGCAACACCACGC
>JAJRZG010000213.1 GCA_024275365.1 Planctomycetota bacterium
AGAGCCGTGCCGCCATAAAAACTCTTCTCTGCCTTTCCTCTGTGTCCCTCTGTGTCCTCTGTGGTGAAACTGCCTCTCTTCGCCTCCTCCACCTCCCCTCCACGGCTCCGCGTTCTGCCTTGCACCCAGAGCACGCACGCCGGAATTGCTGCGGTCCGCATCGAACGCGGATAGACTTGGCGTCCCCGGTCACCGGGAGGGGCTTCCGCGTGCCTCCCGAGATGGACCTGTGCTCCTGCCGTCGGTCCCGAAGAGGCTCCTATGAAGAACATTTCGGTGCAGATCGCCCAGATGCTCCAGCAGCGGAGCGCCAAACGCAATCTCGGTGCCGTCGTGCGGCTCTTCCTCATGCTCGGGTCGCTGATCGCTGCCTACAGCGTGCTCTTTCACCTCATCATGGCGTGGGAAGGACAGGACCACAGCTGGCTCACCGGCTTCTACTGGACGCTCACCGTCATGTCCACCCTCGGGTTCGGCGATATCACCTTTCACAGCGATCTCGGGCGCGTCTTCTCCATCCTCGTGCTCCTGACCGGCGTCGTCTTCCTGCTCATCCTGCTCCCCTTTACCGTGATCCAGTTCTTTTATGTGCCCTGGGTCGAGGCGCAGGCGGCCGCACGCACCCCCAGACAGCTCCCCCCCGACACCGAGGGGCATGTCATCCTCACGCATGACGATCCCGTCTCGGCCGCCTTCATCCGCAAACTCGAACAGTTCAACTACGAGTATGTTCTGCTCGTCCCCGAGATCGAAGAGGCGATGCGGCTGCACGATCGGGGCATCCATGTCGTCCTCGGCCACCTGGACGATCCCGAGACCTACCGACGCGCCTGCGTGGACAAGGCGGCCCTGGTCGTCTCGACCCAAGATGATGTCGTCAACGCGAATATCACCTTCACCGTTCGGCAGGTCGCCCCGGCCGTGCCCCTGGCGGCGATGGCGGACAAGGCGACCTCCCTCGAAGTGCTCGAACGCGCCGGCGCCACGAGCGTCCTGAACCTCTCTGACATGATGGGCAAAGCGCTCGCCCGCTGCATGGTCGGCGGCGATGCGCTCACCCATGTCGTCGGCTCGGTCGATGAGCTCCTCATCGCCGAGGCCAACGCCAACCGCACGCCGCTGGTGGGCAAAACGCTCCGCGAGAACCGCCTCCGCGACCTCGGCGTCAGCGTCATCGGCCTCTGGGATCGTGGCGACTTCCAGAACGCCACCCCCGAGACGCTCGTCGGACAGAATACGATCCTGCTCCTGGCCGGGTCGGCCGAACAGTTCGCCCAGTATGACGAGCACTTTGCCATTTACAATGTTTCGGTCAAGCCGGTCGTCATTCTCGGCGGCGGCCGCGTGGGCCAGGCGGCCGCCCACGCCCTGGCGGCCCGCGGGGTGGACTACCGCATCATCGAACGCGATCCCGAGATGACGCACGACCCCGAGCGCACGATCATCGGCGATGCCACCGAGCCGCGGGTGCTCCGGGAGGCGGGGCTCGCCGAGGCGCCCGCCGTGCTCGTCACGACGCACGACGACAACCTCAATATCTACGCGACGATCTATTGTCGGTCGGTGCGGCCGGATGTCCTGATCGTCAGCCGCTCGACGCTCGAACGCAACACCGAGACGCTGCACCGCGCCGGGGCCGACTTTGTGTTCAGCTACGCCTCGATGGGGGCGACGAGCCTGTTCAACCTGATCCGCGGCAGCCGCATCGTCTCGATCGCCGAGGGGCTCGATGTCTTTAGCATGGTTGTGCCTCGCTCGCTGGAGGGCAAGACGATCGTCGAGTCGGGTGTCAGAGAGCGGACGGGATGCACGATCGTGGCCGTCCGCGGCAACGGCGAGGGGCTGCTGATCAACCCCCCGCCGCACGAAACCCTCGAACCCGGCTTCGAGATGGTGCTGGTGGGCAGCATGGAGTCTGAGAGTAAGTTTCTCAAGCGGTACTCGGAGGGGTGAGCCCGGATTGCCGACGCATCGGCCGTGCGTGCTCCGCCTCCTTCGTGTTCAGAAGAGTTCCACGCGTGCGCGTCGGGCTGTCTTCTCCCTGAGCATTCTCTGTAGTACAACTCCCATGCCGACTTGACAGCTGACGACCCGCTCAACACTTAGGACATCCTGGCCTGCCTCAACGACTGGGTTGCGGGCTGCTGAACCACAGCCCTATCCCGCAACACCCACGCACGCCTTGACCGCAGCCTTAAACATCGCAAGCCCCGGCGTGTCACCCTGCCGGGCCGACGGGGGGAGCCGATCGAACCGGCTGTGATGGGGGTGGCGGTTCCAGTCGAGGAACCGCTCGGGGTGGGGCATGAGGCCGAAGATGCGCCCCGTGGCATCGCAGACACCGGCGACCGCGCCCTCCGAGCCGTTGAAGTTGTCGCGGTAACGCAGCGCGATCTGGCCATCGGTTTCGAGGGCGGTAAGCAGCCCGGGGTGACCGGCAACAAGCCGACCCTCGCCGTGGGCGACGGGGAGCATCAGAAGTTCGTCAGCCGCCGGGTGGTCGGCAAGGGCGGCGAGCGGGGCTGTCCAGAGGCACCGCGACCCGGCGACCGGCTCCATCCCGATCCAGTCATCGACAAACCTCGCGTCGGCGTTGTCGGTCAGGGCGAGCGTCGGCTCGGGGGCATCTGTCGGCCATGGCTCGCCCGCGACTGGTCCTGGCAAAAGCCCCGCCTGCACAAGCACCTGGAAGCCGTTGCACGCCCCGATCATCGGGCACCCCCGCGCAGCCGCCGCCCGAAGCCGGGGGTAGAGCTGTTCGCGGACCTTGACGGCAAAGATTCGGCCCGAGGCAATGTCGTCGCCATAGCTGAACCCGCCGGGGAAGCCGAAGAGGTCGAAGCTGTCGAGGCGGGCCGGGTCGGTGATGAGGGCATCAAGATGGACCAGCTCGGGCTCGGCCCCCGCAAAGGCAAAGGCGCGGACCATCTCGCTGTCGCAGTTGGTCCCAGCGGTTCGGATGATGAGGGATCTGGGGAGTTCGCCTCTCCGGGGCGGGATGCATGGGTGAGTGGGCATGGGCAAGCCTATGGCCGTGCGGGGGCGAAGGGGAACGCGAGTGACGGCGTGATGAGATCGTGCGACCGCCGCCGAGTTGGTGTGCTGTCGTGTTTTCCTTGGTGCTGGGGGATTGTTGTGGTACGCTTCCATCCTGTTGCTGTCTCGGGGAGCGGTTTCCTCGCGTGGCGTGGGGGAGGGTCGAGCCGAGAAAGGTCGATTCGAGAAAAGGGGCGTCGCTGTGGCTTTGCTGTCTTTGATGGTTCGGGTGGTTGGCAAGGGTCTTTGTGTACGAGGCCGGGGGATGGCGGCGGGACATACGAAAGGGAGACTGGTGGTGTTGGCAACCGCAATCACGACGATCCCGGGCATCGGGGTCGTGGGGGTTATGGGGGCCAGCACTGCCCACGCCCAGGACTGCGACCCGGTCGAAGTGGCGAAACTCCTCGCCGATGACGGAGCGGTCCTTGATGCCTTTGGATGGTCTGTTTCCTTTAGCGATGACACCGCAGTCATCGGGGCATGGACCGACGACAACGGCTCCAACTCCGGCTCTGCGTATGTCTTTACGCGCAGCGGAGGTGTGTGGACTCAGCAGGCCAAGCTCGTGCCCGGCGACGGAGAGGCTAGGGACTACTTCGGCACTGCGGTCGCCATCAGCGACGATACTGCACTCATTGGCGCGCGCGGGGACGACGACAACGGCTCCAAGTCCGGCTCTGCGTATGTCTTCACGCGCAGCGGAGGTGTGTGGACCCAACAGGCCAAACTCATGCCCGGCGATGGGGCAAAGAATGACGCTTTTGGTTTCTGCGTCTCCATCAGTGGGGATACGGCCGTCATTGGGGCAAATGAAGATGACGACAACGGGAATGCATCAGGCTCTGCGTATGTCTTCACGCGGAGCGGAGGCGTGTGGGCGGAGCAAGCCAAACTCCTGCCTGCTGACGGAGCGGAGCTTGATCTGTTCGGTTGGTCCGCCTCCATCAGCGGCGGCACGGTTGTCATTGGGATGATCGGGCACGATGATAATCCCGGTGCTGCGTATGTGTTTACGCAGAATAAGGGTGTTTGGACACAGCAGACCAAGTTCTTGCCCGCCGACGGAGCTGTGGGTGATTACTTCGGCTTCTCCGTCTCTGTCCACGGAGACACGGCCGTCATCGGGGCGAAGTTTGACGACGACAACGGCTCCGACTCTGGCTCGGCGTATGTCTTCACACGGAGTGAGGATATTTGGACACAGCAGGCCAAGCTCTTGCCCATCGACGGGGCGGCTGATGATAAATTTGGCGTATCTGTCTCCATCAGTGGTGACAGGGTTGTCGCGGGGGCGTATCTCGATGATGATAGTGACACCGATTCCGGCTCGGTGTATGTCTTCACCCGCACCGGTGCAGTGTGGACGCAGCGGTCCAAGCTGGTGCCCGTTGACGGGGCGGTGGGTGACTACTTCGGCTTCTCCGTCTTTATCTGCGATGACACCGTTGCCATCGGGGCATACCGGGACGATGACAACGGGGGCGGATCAGGCTCAGTGTATGTCTTCGACCTCCACTGCAACACCTGCCCCGCCGACCTCAACGGGGACGGCATCGTGGATACCCGCGACTTCATCGTCTTTCTCGACGCGTGGTCGGCTGGCGACCCGCTCGCCGACTGGGACGAGAACGGGGTCATCGACACCCGCGACTTTGTCGCCTTTCTCGGCGACTGGGCGGCCGGGTGCCCGTGAGTCCGGGGTTCCAACTGGGCATGACGCCCGCCCCACCGGTCCTGCCCCCACATACCCCCCCACATACCCCCCCACATAAGGGTCCTCTACAAGAAGACCCCCAACATGGAGGCTCCTGATGCCACCGGTCGCGGCAGGTCGGGGGCCGTGGGCGACAGATCAGGGACACATGACGACAGATCAAAGACAAAAGGCGCGTGATCAAGGACAAATGACGACAGTTCAAGGACCGAGGACAGCAGTTCAAAGACAAAAGGCGACAGTTCAAAGACCAAAGGCAGCAGATCAAGGACAAAAGGCGACAGGTCAGGAGCCACCGGTGATCGGTCAGGGACCGCCGTAACAGGTCCCTCACCCATACACTCCCCCATGCCCTCCCGCTACCACCGCCAACAAATCCTCCCCGGCATCGGCCCCGAGGGGCAGGCCCGGCTCGCGGCTTCCCACGCAGTCCTCATCGGCATGGGTGCCCTCGGCTGTGCGATCGCCGACCATCTCGCCCGGGCTGGTGTCGGAACGCTCACACTCATCGACCGAGACCTCGTCGAGTTCACCAACCTCCAACGCCAAATCCTCTACACCGAGGCCGACGCGAGCGAGGGGCTCCCCAAGGCCGAGGCCGCCCGCGCCCGCCTCGCGGCCATCAACAGCGAGATCACGATCCACGCCCACATCGCCGACCTGACTGCCACCAACGCCGATGCGCTGCTCGCGGGCGACGCGACCAAGACCGATCAACGGCGTGCAGGCGATACCCCTCCATCAATCCTCCTCGATGGCACCGACAACTTCGAGACCCGCTACCTCCTCAACGACATAGCGGTCCGCGACTCCATCCCCCTCATCTACGGCGGGGTCGTCGCCACCCACGGCATGCAGATGACGATCCGCCCCGGCATCACCCCCTGCCTTCGCTGCCTCTTTGAGGACCCCCCCGCCCCCGGCACCCAGCCCACCTGCGACACCGCTGGCGTGCTTGGCCCGGTCGTGGCGATCGTGGCGGCCTGCCAGTCGGCAGACGCGCTGCGGTGCCTGCTCGGGCAAGGAGAGAAGATCCCGCAGACCCTGCTCGAGTTTGATCTCTGGGCCGGGCAGCGAAGGCGGATCGATCTGACTGGTGCGCAGCGGGACGACTGCCCATGTTGCGGCCTTGGCAACTATGAGTTCCTCGCCCGAGAGTCGGCGTCCGACACGCTCTCGCTCTGCGGCCAGAACGCGGTGCAGGTGCAACCAGCAGCTGCGGTGGGGGGGCATCGCCAACAACTCGACCTCGAAGCGCTTGCCCGCCGTCTTGCCCCAGCCGGGGAGGTGGACTCAAAGCCCTTCATGCTCAGATTTCTACCCCGAGGGGAACAAGCGGAGGGCGGTGGCGGTATGACTCTCACAATCTTCCGCGATGGACGGGCGATCGTTGTCGGCACGACAAGCCCAGAGCGGGCCAGATCGATCTATTCGCGGTACATCGGGGCCTGAGCAAGACCTGTCCTCATACTCCCAAAGACCATCCAGCAACCCACGCACACACCCACAAGGAGAGAACACCCATGGGAAACCTCGCACCAATCGTCACCGCCTCGCACCTGCCCCTGATGTCGTACGCCGAGGGGCTGCTCAAGGGCATCACCCCCGACATCTTCGCCCGCATGCCCACCGGCCCCGACGGCATCATCACCACCAACCACCCCGCCTTCATCCTCGGCCACCTGTCCATCTACCCCGCGTTCATCATTAAGCTCTGCGGCGTCGAGGACTCGGGCATCACCAACCCCGAGGGCTTCGACGCCCTCTTCAGCCACGAGGCCACCTGCAAGGACGACCCCGAGGGCACGATCTACCCGGCAATGGAGGCGGTCACGGCGCATTTTTATGCAGCCCACAAAGCCATGTTTGCCCGGATCGCCGAGCTGTCAGATGAGCAACTCGGCGCGCCCCACGGCATGGAGGACGAGTTCTTCGCCAAGTGGCCAAGCCGGGGGGCAGCGGCTGCATTCATGGCAGGGCCGCACCCGTTCCTGCACATCGGGCAGTTGAGCACCTGGCGTCGGTGCATGGGCCTCGGGTCTGCGTTCTGAGCCGCCAGCACGGCGCGTTGACATCACCTAAGCAGGCTCTGATCGCCGGGTGCCATCACTCCTCGGCCTCAGGCCTCTCTTCTACTCCTCGTTCTCCTGCCGCGCAGTGATGCCGAACGGTGATAGGGTGGCGGTTGCCGATGACAGGTCGGGCAACCGCCGGGGCGATCTCGTCACGGCCGGGGTTTCGCCCACTGCCACCGGGTCCGGTGTTGCAGTAGACTATCCGTGTGCGCAGTGGGTGCCCGTCGCCTCGGCGGTTTTTTTGCTTTGTTTTGTGCGGGCGGCATCACTGCGAGGGAGAAGAGCAGGAGTGTGCGGAGATGAGGAGGCCGCGAGTGATGGCACCGGAGGAGTATTCGGGCCACACCCCGGCACTGGACTTTGTCCAGATGGGGATGAAGACCTGCTGCTCCTCACCGGAGCTACAAACTCTGGTGGGTTGAACATCCCATCAAGGAGCAACAGGCATGAGTACGAGCACGATAGCGGTCTGGGTCGGGTTGGAT
>JAJRZG010000022.1 GCA_024275365.1 Planctomycetota bacterium
CATGAAGACCGATGACGGCGGCCAGGTGTATTATGTGAATGAGAGCGTCGGGCTCGCTGCGGGTATGTTGTTGGCAGCAGCCCACCACGCGGGGTTGGCAACCCTCACCCACACGCCGAGCCCGATGGGGTTTTTGCGAGAGGTGCTCGATCGCCCTTCGCATGAGCGGCCATATTTGTTGATCCCGGTGGGGTATCCGGCAGCCGATTGTGTTGTGCCGGATATCCAACGAAAACCGCTGGCAGAGATTATGGTGCAGGTGTAGCGGGGAGAACACCGTGAACTTGTGGTGCAGGCTTCCAGCCTGCACGCCTTGCGTCCCCTTTGCAGGCTGGAAGCCTGCACCACAAACCGCAATCTCGCGCCACAAACAGGTGCCTGCCGACAATGCCGACCCTGTTCCAGAGATTCATGCGGATCACGAAAGAGATGTATGCGTCATTACGAGCCCTGGGCGCAAGCACAGGTCTGGTTTTTCCTATGAATATCGACCATTCGTGAACCCGAGCTTGCGCTTGGGGCTCGTAGAAACGCACGAGATATATCCAGGATCCGTATCATACGCATCCCGTTTCATTCTCGTGCGTGGCAGCGGGAAGGCAGGATCAACAGAGCCCTGAGCGCAAGCGACGGGTTGGTGTCTGATGGCACAAACCGACCCACTGAATCCGGTCGCTTGCGCTCGCGGCTCTGTTCGACGCTTGGCTGGACACGGAGATCACTGGTCGCATGGCTCTCCCTTTCTCCCAACCCACTCCCCGTTGAGGCACGAGTTTCAAGCAGGATGTGTATCACAGTATTGTTGAGTGCCGGATATCGGAGCACAAAAACCGCCCGGAGTTGGAAGACTCCGGGCGGTATGAGATTGCATAGAGGTGGATGCCCAGAGCATGGCGGGCGAGATGCCCGCCTCACTGGGTGTTCACCCTTTAGTGCTGCGATCAGTGCCGACGGCGGCGAATCGCGATCCCACCGAGCCCGATCGCGGCGATCGCTGCGGGTGTGGGAAGGGGGACGATCGTGATGTCCGGAGCATCAAAGTTGACACCGCCGAAGTTGATGGAGAATGCCCAGTAGTCCTGGGCGGCCTGGGAATAGACAGCAAGCTGGGCGAGCTTGTCAAACCGGAGGGGATCGCTCTCCACGATTGGGTCGGTCCAGATATGATCGACCCCGAGGGTGCCGGTCCAGTTATAGGCCCACCAGGCGTTGCCGGAGATGGCGATGAACCCGACATATTCGCCGTTTGGATCGGTGCTGGTAGTGCCATCAGCGCGCACGCCGAGGCGTCCCTTGGCGTGAAAATCGCCGAAAGCGACATCACCCCAGAAGGAGTCTTCGGTACCTTCCCAAGAGTACTTATAGTTCTTGGTCGCGGTGGTAAGCAGGCTGTTGTCCATCACCGAGCCATCATCGTTTGAGATGTAGTACACCCACGAAGGGCGGACACCGTATTCACCAGCTTCGTAGACACCGTTGCGGCTCTGAAAGCTGGTGACATAAGAATCCATGCCGGTGATGGGCGTGTTACCGATATCGGTAAAAGTGCTATTGCCTGAGCCAACATTGGCTCCGCTTTGGTTGATCACCGACTGTTGGGCATTAGCCCACCACTGGTCGTAGCTGGCTGCACCGTAGACATTGGGCGCGACGGTGCGATACCAATCGACCGTGATTTCTGCCGCCTGAGCAGCCCCGGCCACGCCCGCCAGTAGCGCGCATGACAACGACAGTTTCAGTGTGTTACGCATACGATTCTCACTTTCTCTCATAAGAGAGTTACCGGGGCACCCTCGGGCACCCCTCCCCAAATGGTAAAGAAAGAGGGGAATCAGCGAACTCTCGACATACAAATACCACTGCCCGACTCGGGGAGTGCCGAACCGGATTCAAAATAATGCTGCCGACCTCGATCCCTGAGATCCCTCTTCTTGTCCTGATGGCAAGCCCAACGAGGACCCCCCATCCTTCAAGTTACCGTTGTATCCTATTGGTGGGCGTGTGTCAATAGCATCCTTGACGATCCGGATAATATTTTCAGTTTCTTTTCAATATCTATAGAAACCAGATATTCACGCAACTTCCGCACACTGTATTGAGGCACCAAATCCCCGTGGTGTACTTCGTCAGCCACACTGGAGCGGTAGAAGTCGCCTTTCTTATCATGGTGTAAAAACACCCATTACAGCCCGCATATCGCGTACTAGATATACACCTTCCGGTTGTAGATATACCACTCGAGCATCAGCACCGCCAGCGCCGCGAGGATGACCCAAGGCCACAGCCGGATCATCGCTTTGGCATCAGTTGCGAGCTCAGCCTCGAGCGGGATGCCTGTCAGCAGCAGGAGCGGGGCTGCTGCGATGTCAGACTCTGCCGGGTCGAGCAGGTTGGCCGCATACATCCGCACGACCCGACTGCCGTCGGTCGAATCGCCAGCGCCTGCTGGGCCGATCCAACTTGCAGTATAGAGCCCCGTCTTTCGGATGGGGCCATAGGCGATTCGGCCATCGGTCGCGGGTTGCAACTCGGCGCGTTCGGATGAGCCGGGGATCTCCAGCCGCACACTCTTGGTGCCGATGGGGAGCCGGTCGGTCAGCACGCTCCCCGGGCGGAACGAATCACCCGATGCCCCGAAGACACCACCCTCTTGCCCGACATAGTTGATGCTCGCGCCTACGAACACAACGAAGCTCACATCCAGAGGCCAGGTGCTCTGGCCGATATCAAAGGGGACGATCATCGCACGGGTTTGGGCTTGCGAGAGTTCCAGTATCGCAGGCCCGTGGTCGGTCTCCGCGAGCACCGTCGCGCCGGAGCCCTCGGGGAGAACAACAGCGGGCAGCCTGAGCATCTGGAGCCGGTCGAGCAAGAGCAGGCGCATCACCGGGTGGTCCAGCCGCCAATCGAGCATGATCGCTGGTTGCGGTTCACTCCCAGCTGCGACTCCCAGAGGTCCGGGTACAGCCCCGAAGACCAAAGACCGTCCCGGCGGCAAGCCCGGTGCGCCATCAATCGTCGGCACCCAGCCGTCAAAGACAACCACATCGAACTCTGACATTTCGCCGCGGCTTGCTGCACTTGTGTATTGCTCGGGCGAATACTGCACGAGCCTTGCGAGCGGCAGTCCCTCAAGTGCGGTGGTCAGGAAGAGGTTGCCCGCAGAGACCAGCGCCACCGAGAGTTGCCGCGCCGGTGGGACGATCATCCATGCGCGGTTGTCAACCGGCAAGAGGTCGCTGGCGGGGTTTGCAGCAGTGATCTGCACCGCGAATGTCCCGCCCTCAGCCTGGGCAAACTCGAAGGTCCGCCCGGTGACACCTGGGACCCAAGGCAGCATCGCCGCCAGCGCCCTGGCATCATCGTCAGCATCCTCACCAAGCGCAGCCCCGATCGGCGGCGTGGCAGCAGGGATCGTCACCGTGGTCACGCGGGAGGTGATGCCGTCGATGAGTAGCTCAAGCTCGACATCCTGAGGCGTGCGGGCCGTGTTCTCAAGGCCGACATAGAGTGAGATATCGACGGGTGTATCAAACGCCCGGTCGGCACGCATCGCGGTGATGCCGACATTGGCAGCATCGGTTCGGCCGACCTGCACGAATGTCACGGTATCCTCGGCACTGGTGATCGCGCTCTCGGCATCGGGCAACCGACCGTCAGAATAGAGATGGATCGTCGCCCCGCCGGCCTTGATACCTTCGAGCGTGATGTTCCTGGTTGTTGTATTGCCCAACTCGTCGGTCACAGTGTCGGCGAGGACCTTATCAGGCAGATGGGCGCGGGCCAGGCGCAGGGCCTCGGTCAGTTGCGAAGGCGCATCAGAGGGTTCGATTGATTCGATCGCAGCCCGCAGGCGGGCTTTGTCTGCGGTGAACTGCTGGCGGACCTCGGCGGTCGTGTCAAAGACAATCACCATCGCCTCATCGACCGGC
>JAJRZG010000214.1 GCA_024275365.1 Planctomycetota bacterium
CTTCTTCCATATCGACTATCGCGAGGCGCACTATTGCAAGGTGCTGCTCGATGATATCTTCGGCCGCGAGAGCTTCATCAACGAGATTATCTGGTCCTATGACTATGGCGGCCGGGCAAAGAACCGCTGGTCGGCCAAGCACGACACGATCTTCTGGTACGCCAAAGACTCGAAGCACTACACCTTCAACTACGACGCGATCGACCGGATTCCGTATATGGCGCCGGGTCTGGTGGGTGCGGAGAAGGCGGCAAGGGGCAAGACCCCCACCGATGTCTGGTGGAACACGATCGTAAGCCCCACAGGCAAAGAAAAAACCGGTTATCCGACACAGAAACCGATCCGCATTTTGGAGCGAATCGTGACGGTTCACTCGAATTCAGGCGACCGGGTGCTCGACTTTTTCGCGGGCAGCGGCACGACGGGCGAAGCGGCATGGAAGCATGGCCGCAAGGCGGTGCTGATTGATACCAACCGGGAGGCGATCGAGGTGATGACCACACGGCTCGCTGCCGCACAGCCGCGGGTACATGGGATTGAAGTCATGCAGGAAACGACCAATCCCTGATCTTGTGCCAAGGGGGTTGTTCCTTCGCCCCATCCGGGGCTCAATGCAGTGCGAGACGGTGGTCCACGGGTTGCGCAGGCTGCGCCCGCTCCACCCGCGGCACCACACCTGCGCCCCCTTCGGGGCGAAGAGAATCCGCTGGGAGAACACACCTGCTGACAGCCGCGACGAACCCGTGCCGGGTGGAAGTGGCGAGGGGAAGTGTGTTGTCAGCGTCGGCGACGGGTGGCGACGAGCCCCGCGAGGGCCAGAAGCGATGTGGCTGCGGGTGATGGTATGATCGCGTACATACCCGTGTGGGCGACCACATCGTACTCGACCGAGGTGCCGAAGTCGTCGGTGTACACACTGGCGTTCTGGTAGTTCTGCGTCACAAACTCGACCATGAAGACGCGGTATGTGTCGGGTGTCCAGACGATCTCGTAGAGGGGGATTGGGTTATTGGCGTCGAAGTCCGGGTTGAAGAAGGGCGGGAGTTGGAAGGCCTCGATGTTGGTGATGGAGTTGTCGCCCTGGAGTTGGCCATCGTCGGTCAGCGCATCGAAGAAGTTGTCATAGCTTTCGATGGTCCCGTTCTGCCATTCATCGTTGCCAGCGATATCAAAGGTTGACCCGGCAAAGCCGACCTGCATTGGGTCCATCGAGGCCCAGAGCGTCACGACCAGTGATTCACCAGGTCCGACGACGCCATCGTTGTTGCCGGTATCCCGTGCCGTCCACGAGAAAGTCATGGTCCCCTGGGCCATGGCGGTGGTGCTGAGGGAAAGGGCTGTCAAGGCGGTGAGTGTGCGTGCGGTCGTGCGACTCATGGAAATCTCCTCTTTTCCTTCTGGTCCACAAAAATATCGAACTGTGCAAATGGTACAAGAGAGGTATCCCCTGTGCCAAGGGGAATGTCGAGGAATCGACATATTTTTGTCCTTCTTGAGAGTGGGACCCTCGCGGAGGCTCTCCGGGCGGTTGGGGTCACGCCGGGGGGTGATCGAGCCGATATCCTCTCTCTCGTGACCTTTACCTTCGGGAGACCGCCCATGCCACGCTTTGCTCTTGCTGTTCTGGCCTGTTCTGCCCTGCTGCTACCTGTTGGCGGGTGCTATCGCTATGACGCGGGGGCCAAAAACCTGACAAATCAGTCTGTGAGAGTCAGCCTGCACAAGGGCCGATATCAGCGGGAGATATCGACAGCCGTCCTTGCGCCGGGGGCGAGTGTCGGGTGGAACGGGGCGGTCAACGGCCCGGTCTTCCTGCGTGTCGCTGGTGGGGGCGAGTCACTTGAAGTCAGCCTGCCCCGGCGGGTACACACCGTCCTCAATGTCAGCTCGCTCAATGGTCAGTTGAGCATCACCACTACCATCGATGGCGAGGTGGTCGAGATCGAAGCCGGGTGCCCGGCAGACTGTGAAAAAGTGTGCTGTGTTGGAGAGGTCGATTCGGAAATCGAGGAGATGGATAACGCCTCTTGCAGCGATGATGAGCGCGCTGAGCCTGACGAAGCAGGCGACGACGAGCAGATCATCGACTTGATTGAATCAGACGACAGCTAGCTCGCAGCAGACCAGCACGGCTCACAGAGCCGTGGCACACATGATGCACCTGCTCACAACCACTCAGTGCTGAACACCGTCTTGCGACTTGCCGATTGAACCCAGCGGGATGGCAGCAGCCCGAAGCACCTTGACTTCAGGGTCGCGCCAGACGATCACCGCGCGACCGTTAAACACCTCCATGTGAGCAAAGCCGCTGAGCCTGCCGCTGTCCATCGGTGAGACCGAGACCGCCGTGCCGATCAATCCCGCAACCGAGATCCGCTGGAGCTTGAGCGTGCCCTTGAGACGCTTGTTGGCAAGCCACGAGACGACTGCCTCGTCACCATCGAGCACGACATCACCCCTGCCCAGCGGGACCGATGCCCCTTGAGGCTGATCGATAATCACCGGCGGGGTAAATGTCTTCCCGCTATCTGTCGAGAAGGCTGCGAGCACCATGGCCTTGTTCTCAGCGACTGTATACCACGCGACCACAACGGTGCTGCCATTGGCGTCGATCACGGGGCCGTTGACCGGGCAGCCGGCAATCGCCCAGCCGTCCTCGTGCAGGCGGCGCGTGCCCTCAGCCCCGCCCCCGGCGATCCAGATATCTCGTACTTCACTCTCGGTGCGGTCACGGTAGACAACCATCGGCCCCGCGTCGGTCATGGCTGCACTGGTTGTGCAGCAGTCGCAGACGCGATCGTCAACCAGTTCCGAGGGTTCGATTGATTCGCCGATGAGCGCGGTCCGCAGGCTCATCGGGCCGTTGACATCCGGGGCGACCTCTTCACGGGTCGCCCTGCCATCGAGCCAGTAGGCCCGCACGCCGTGTTCGACTGGCACATAGCTCACAAAGCCGTGCTCGGCCTCGATGCCGTCATCGTTGAGCACGCCCAGTTCGGTCCAGGTTTGCCCGTTATCTGCCGAGCGGAGCACATGTATGTCGTACCACTCGAGCGAGTTCTCGCTCGGGGAGAGCCAGTGGGCGTAGAGCGCCCCATCGCCGCCCTCGAGAACCGCGGGCACATCGGCCCAGTTGGCCATCATCCGATCCTGTTCGGTCACGACACCCGGCTCGCCCCAGCCATCCTCGCCCAAGCGGACCCAGCGGAGCTCGATGCCCTTGGCCCCCCGCTCGAGCCAACTGAGGATCGGGCCACCGGGGTTCTGGGTCAGCCGATGCGCGATCGCCCCCACCGAGGCGGGCGGATCGGCAATCCCGAGTTGGGGCATGGGGCCTTCAACCTGGGGCTGGGCAAGGGCTTGCGCAGCCAGGAGGCACAGAATGGTGAGGATTTTGCTCATAGTTGTATGGTATGGCCTTGGTTGTGCTATGCCGGGGGCGGATCGGGGTCGATTCTCACTCTGATCGCGCCGATGATAGGTGAGCCGGGTCTCGGTACTTCTCAGACCCCCCGCCCCGGCGATACCCTTTTGACAGACCCGCAGGAGACCGCCACCATGCCACGCACCACAGCCGCGATACTCGTTCTGGCAGCGTGTTCGACGCTTGTCGGGTGTGAGAACATGTACTCTTCCAAGCCCAAGTCGGCCATGATCATCGCCAACCACACCGGGCAGCCGATCAGCGTCGCCTATACCCAGAACCCCGACAACACAACTTCGACAGCCTACGCGGTCGATCAACTCGTGGCACCGGATGCCTCGATCCGCTTCGGTGGCAGGATGGGTGACGAACTGGTCATCACCGTGGGTGATGAGCCACCGATGCTGCTGCCCTTTGCGAGACGCAATCAGGTGGTCAAGGTCTCAGAGAGCACAGATGGTGTTGCGTACAACATCCGCAAGGGCTATACCGACCCGTCGAAAGAGTAACTCGGCAGCGCGTTCGCTCCGCAGGCGCATTCCACCACCCCTCGTACATTCCTCGCCGCGCGGTGTGCCGCGCGGACGCTGCCCCGTTTGACCTTTGCCACTTCGGCTCTTGTGCTCATCCTCGTGGTGCAGACCAGAGCATACAATCGGCATCGGCTGGCTGAACCAATACTCCAAGTCGAACACTTCCTCTTGTTCTCATGCACATACAAAGGCACAGAGGAACACAAATCGTCAAGCGGTGAGTATGTGTCCGCGTGGAGACAGGAGCATTCGAGTGAGCCGTCCTACATCATCAGTCATCTCGGCTCTCTGTCTTTCCTCTGTGTCCCTCTGTGCCCTCTGTGGTGTGTCTGCCTTTGCGCAACCGACCGGCTGGTGGCAGGATGCCGTCTTCTATGAGGTCTTCGTGCGCTCCTTTGCCGATTCAACCCAAGGCCCACTCGCTGGTGACGGCATCGGCGACCTGCGAGGCCTCATCGAACGGCTCGACTACCTCAACGACGGCGACCCCGACACCACCACCGACCTTGGTGTCACGGCCCTGTGGCTCATGCCCATCTGCCAGTCGCCGAGCTATCACGGGTACGATGTCGTGGATTACCGCACCATCGACGAGGAATATGGCACCAACCAGGACTTTCTCGATCTTGTCGATGCAGCCCGCGCCCGGGGCATGCGCATCATCGTTGATACCGTCATCAACCAC
>JAJRZG010000215.1 GCA_024275365.1 Planctomycetota bacterium
GGGGGCGCTCGTGCGTGCAGCCGCGGCACTGCACAACCGGCGCGATGAGCTGTCGGGCGTGATGATCAAAGAGGCGGGCAAGACCTGGGCCGAGGCCGACGCGGATATCTGCGAGGCGATCGACTTTTGCGAGTATTACGCGAGGCAGGCGATGCCGATGTTTACACGCCAGAGGCTCGGCAAGTTTATCGGCGAACTCGACGAGGTGTGGTACCAGCCCAAGGGCGTCGCGGTCATCATCAGCCCATGGAACTTTCCGGCTGCGATTTTTTGCGGCATGACGACCGCAGCACTCGTGACGGGCAACTGCGCGATCGTCAAGCCCAGCCGACCGACCGTCGGCATCGCACGGCTGATTACCGAAATCCTCTGGGAGGCCGGCTTCCCGCGAGATGTGCTGCACTTCTGCTACGCCCCGGGCTCGACGGTCGGCTCGGTGCTGGTGCGCGACCCTCGCGTGAGCATGATCGCCTTTACCGGGTCCAAAGAGGTCGGGCTCGACATCATCGAAGGGGCGGCCCACACCCAGCCGGGGCAGGCCAATGTCAAGAAGATCATCTCCGAGATGGGCGGCAAGAATGCGGTCATCATCGACACCTCCGCTGACCTCGACGAGGCGGTCCTCGGCGTGCGTTACTCGGCGTTCGGCTTTCAGGGACAGAAATGCTCGGCGTGCAGTCGGTGCATCGTGGTCGATCCCGATGGTCCCGAGGGCGAGGCGACGAAGCTGTTTATTACAAGGCTCGTCGAATCGACCCGCTCGCTGGTGATCGGCGACCCGATGCAGCCGGGGTCGGATATGGGCCCGGTGATTGATGCGTCGGCCAAGAAGACGATGCTCGACTATATCGAGAAGGGCAAGGCCGAATGTAAGTTAGAACTGGCGATGGAAACGCCCGAGGGGCTGGAGGAGCGGACGGGTCGTGACTATATCCCCCCGCACATTTTTAGCCGGGTGACGATGGAGCACGCCATTGGCCGCGAGGAAATCTTCGGCCCCGTGCTCTCGATCTTCCACGCCCGCAGCTTTGATGAAGCGCTCGATATCGCCAACGCCAGCGAATACAAGCTCACCGGCGGCATCTTCAGCCGCAAGCCGGCACATATCGAGAAGGCCAAACGCGACTTCCGCGTGGGCAACCTCTACATCAACCGCGGCTGCACCGGTGCGCTGGTCGCCCGTCAACCATTCGGTGGTGCGGGCATGTCCGGCGTGGGCACCAAGGCGGGCGGGGCGGACTATCTACTGCACTTCACCGACCCGCGGGCGTGCAGCGAGAACACGATGCGGCGGGGGTTTGCGCCGGAGTTGTGACGATTCGCAATGTCGCTACTCGTAGAACTCTCGCAGTTGCACCCAATCCCCGCTATCGTCCCGCATGTGCCAGAATCTCCAGCCGTTGGTTGATTGCCTGCGTGCGGCCCGACCTGCACCCGACGGCGTGTCGTAGTTCTGGTTGTCATAGCGGATAGTCCCGTTCTTGCGGAGCCGGGCCGTATATTCATATTCGAGGTACCAGCCTTTGATGGTTGTGGCCCGATCAACCAACCCCTCCAGTGACCGGTCGGTATCTTGGGTGGCGGCAATCTTTCTTATACTCGTCCTCTTGCCTGAGGTTGCTCGGACCCTATCGCCCATGAGCGCGTCGATTTGGGCGCGCTGCTTCGCCTGCATCGCTTTTTTCAGAGGTCGGCGTAGATCTTCTGATCCTTGTAGGCGACCAATCTGCTTGTTGCCTTTCGGGCGGAGCACTCGGTGGAGGAGCGCTTCCAACTCTCGCATGTGTGAATCGTTCTGTGTGAGATACATGCTGAACCGATCCCACTTGCCTTTGTGCCTGTCTTTCATGTGCTGGTTGAGGCGGGCGTTGAGATTCGACGCCAAGCCGACATAGTACATCTGACCGTTGTTGTAGAGGACATAGACACCACACTTGCCGCGGGCATGTTGTGCAATGAGATCCTTGTACTCAGCAATCAGGTCACCGCTGACATTCTCAAGGTGTTTCTGGACAAGGTGCCGTGCCAATGGGTGCCTCCGCGAGTGCTCGTTCGGCAATCATACGGCATCCTGAAGGGCGATGGCGAGTATGCGAATTGCAGCGGTCAAACAGCCTCTGGCACAAGCTGTCCCCAGTTCGGGTCTTGTGATGGACTCAGAATCTGCTATACTCGTATATGGCAAGATACCCACGGATAACCCAAGACTCGGCGGTGATGGGGGGGAAGCCCTGCATCAAGGGCACTCGCGTCACAGTCGGCATGATCCTGGGCCTGCTCGCAGATGGATGGGCAGAGGCGAAGATTCTCGCCGAGTACCCGTATTTGCAGACCGAAGATCTGCGTGCGGCTCTCGCCTATGCCGCGTGGAGGCTTGAGGAGCGTGAACTGCCCCTCGCCGATGCGTCATGAAACTGCTTGTCGATATGAACCTTGCGCCGGCGTGGTGTGGGTTTCTTGCCAAAGCCGGGCACGATCCGGTGCATTGGTGGACGGTTGGTCCTGCCAATGCTCCCGACCTCGCCCTTATGGACCATGCTCGCGAGCATGGACAGATTGTGTTGACGCATTACCTGGACTTCGGGGCCATTCTTGCGACGACCAGCGCATCCGGGCCGAGCGTGATTCAGATTCGTGCGCCCGGGCCGTCGATTGAATCGTGTGGCGACATGGTGCTGACGGCGTTGCAGCAGTTTGAGAATGAGTTGCGCGACGGTGCGATCGTCACGGTAACACAAGAAACAGCTCGTGCAACGGTACTGCCTTTGCAGCAACGCAAGGGCACTGCCCCCTGACAGCATGCCTCGCATGTGTTGGTGTGCATGGTCGTTGAGCTCACATCCCCCGCACCCACCGGCACCAGATACTCAAAACCAGCAACATATACAGCCGCTGCGAGTGGTCGCGGCCATGCCAGGGGTTGCGAGACTTCTAGCCCGCAGCATCGTGCTCGCGGAGTATCTGCTGGACGAAGTTCATGTTGATCTCGACGCCCGACTCGGCGAGGCCCGGGAAGGGGGCAGCCGATTCGAGGTGGTCGTAGAGGAGTTGGCGCATGTTGCCATAGTCGGTGCGGAACCACTCGCCGATGGGGATGGCAAAGCCCATCTTGGGGCGATCGACGATCTCGGCAGGGAGGTACTTGCGCGCGACGGCTCGGAGGAGGCCTTTGCGCTGGCCGCGCGGCATGAGCCGATGGGCGGGGAGTGCCATCGCAACGCGCGCGACCTCTCGGTCGAGGAAAGGGGCTCGGACTTCGACCCCCGCGAGCATCGAGGCGGTGTCCACCTTCCGCAGCAGGTCTCCCGGCAGGTGGTTGTGCAGATCGTAGTCGCGGGCATCAATGGGATCATCGACCCAGGAGTCGATCAGGGACGGACGGTGGCGTGGCGCGTCGAAGAGACGGTCAGCGTCGCGATTTGGAAAGATGGCGAGGATTTCGCGGTAGCTCTGATCCGCACCCGCCGCGCCTGCAAGCAACAGGCGGGCGGCCTTGTCAGCACGCGATTTGGGACCTTTCCTTGCCAGTGGCATGGCCGCGATCGAAGCGATGGGACTGAGGAACCCGAACATGCCGATGAGGGCGGCGTACTTGCACGAGCTATACCGTTCGTATCCCAGAAAGAGCTCGTCGCCCCCGTCGCCGCTGAGGAGTACCTTGACCTCGGTGGCAGCGGCCCGACACGCCCAGTAGGTTGGCAGGAGCGAGCTGTCACCAAAGGGCAGGCCAAGTGTGTGGATGAGCAGTTGCATATCTTCTGCCGGGTTTGGATCGGCATCGACGACGATGTGCCTTGAGCCGATGCGGTTGGCAGCGAGTTGGGCATATGGCGATTCGTCGTAACGATCGTCGGGCATCCGCACACAGATGGTGGTGAGTTGAGTAGCTGATTGTGTGTTGGCATAGTGCGCGATGAGCGAGGAATCAACGCCGCCTGAGAGTAGGCAGCCAAGAGGGACATCGGCTTCGAGTCGGTCGGTAACCGCTTGACAAAGTGTGTCATCCACACGCTGGATGAGAGATATGTTGCTGCCAACGGTCGGGAGCGAGCGTTTGACGCGGGTCCGGAAGCCCGGGTGCGCGGCGTGTTGTCTATCTCGTCGAAGTCCGGAGGAGCGTCGGGATTCTTCCACGGTGGCAACCAGGTCTCCGTGACCGACTTGGACGGTTCTCTTGAAGGGGCCAACCTCGGCGTCATAGCCAAGTCGTATCCACTCGACCATGTCGTCGCCGTCGAACCCTACAAGCCCCTCGTTGGGGAGGACCATTGCGAGGCCGAGCATGTTACTGCTGAAGAGGAAGGGCGAGTCGGTCCCGGTTTCACCGCCGTAGAGGGGCTTTTCACCGAAGACATCTCTGCCGAGGATGAGTTTGCCTACTTGCGAGTCCCAGAGGGCAAAGGCGTGCATGGAGTCGAGGTGTTCGTGGAGGCCTTTGCCCCACTCCCGCCACCCGTGCAGCAGCACCTCCGTATCGCTGTGATCGCTGCTGAATACATGCCCGGCGTTTTCTAACTCCTGCCGGAGTTCGCGGTGGTTGTAGATGCAGCCGTTGAAGACGACGGCGACGACACCCGGCCCGCACTTGGGGCAGGTGTGGTGGTCGGTGGCGGTGGGGAGCACGGCGTAGGGCGACCCCTCGCGGGAGATGAGGGGGGCGGTGGAGTGGGCTTCACTGGTGGCACGGCTCTCCGAGCTGTGCGGCGTTTGACTCACGGCTCGGAGAGCCGTGCCACCAGGAGTTCCGCCCCGGAGGGGCGGAGTTCCCAAGACCATCGGTTGCGTACCGTCCGCGTGGTCGATGATGCTCAGTCGGCGGTGGACGAGGGCGACATCGACGATAGTGCCATCAGGCTGGGTGACGCGATGGCGGAATCGGCCCTCGCCATCGGGGCCACGGTGCTTGATCGAGTCGTCGAGGATATCGAGCCACGCCTCGGGGATGGCGTCGAGGTGGGGGGGCGGGGTCTCGCCCGGTGGCCAGGTACGCAGGATGCCAGCGATGCCGCACATGGTGATGAGCTTATGCGACTCGTGTGCGGCAGGAGCCGGGGATTCGATCGCTCTGTGATCTCATCCCCGGCGTGTGGCGGTCATTTGTGCGACAATCGATCCGAGACCGGTTACGCTCTGAGCATGGATACACACGCGACTTTGCCGAGCATTCAGCATCATTACGAGGGGCTCGCGACGCTGAGTGAGCAGCAGTTATACCGCCGTCGCGAGTCGGTCTTTCTGGTCCTCGCGGGGTTGTTTCTCGGCACTCTCGCCATGCTCAACATCCTCGGTATCACTCGGTTCATCAAGCTCTTCGAGATCGACTTTGACGGCGACCCGACAACGGCCGCAACGGTGTTCGCGGTGGCGGTCGGGGTGCTGCCCTATCCAGTGACATTCTTATGTACCGATTTTATCAGTGAGCTCTACGGCCGCAAGCGTGCGAACATGGTGGTGTGGGTGGGGTTTGTGCTCAATATCTGGGTCATGGCCATCCTGTGGGTGGGGGGGATGCTGCCGGGGTGGGAGCAGTTTGACCCCGTGACGGGGGAGATGATGCGTGATGCAGCAGGGCGGCTGCCGGTGTTTTATGAGGTGCGCACGCTGGCGTTCGGCGCAGTGGCTGCGAGCATGATTGCCTATCTCTTCGCCCAGTTCGTCGATGTCTATGTCTTCCACTTTTGGAAGCGGCTGACCAGGGGCAAGCACCTCTGGCTCCGGAACAACGGCTCGACACTGGTGAGCCAGCTCGTCGATACCGTCGCGGTGATCCTCATCACGCAGTTTTTCGCCCACGCGCTGCCGCCCCCGCCAGAGGGGACCGGTCTCTGGCAGCACCTGCTGCTCTTCATCGTGACGGGGTATGTCTTCAAGGTGGTGATTGCCTTGATCGACACGGTGCCGTTTTATCTCGGGGCGCGGTGGTTATCTCGGTACTTGCGTCTGCCGCCGCCGACGCATACGCCGCACCCTCTCGCAGCCGCTGCGGTTGAGGCGGGGGTTGGCTAGTGCCGTGGGATTCTGGCCCGTGGTACCCTCACCGCCCCGACACGCGGGTCACATTGCCCATACGGTCACGGGTGAGGGAGGCATCGACATGGACGCGGGCCCAGCCGGGGATGCCCTCGACCGAGCCATTGGCAAAGTCCACGATGAGATACTCGATATCGCCATTATTTCAGATGCGGTAGAGCCGATCGTCGCCAGCAGCGTACTGGGTGATCTCAGGCGCGAGATTTGCCATCTCTGCATCGTTGGCTGCGTCATGCCCAAGCCCGAACCCCAACCCAACAGCAAGCACAAACACCACCGTAAGCCCGGCAAGAGCGAGTTTCTGGAGACGGATGGTGCGGGCGAGACGGTCGGCAGTGGTGGTCATGGCTGGCTCCGAGAAAAAGGGATGGCGTGGAGGGGAATCTGTGGTACTCTACTGGCAGGTCGGCCCTCTTGTTGCAGGGCCGCTGGAGGAGAACGGGCCGAAACCGGGAGGAGATCACTATGTACACGAGTATGAAACAGGCCGGACTGATCGGGGCGGCGTGCTGTGGTATCGCCTCGGCCCAGGGGACAATGACCTACTACTGGGATATCAACGACACGGGGTCCAACTTTTACCTTTACAGCCAAGGGGAAGAGGTCGTCAACTTCAAGCTCTACGCCCTGATGGATCCCGAGCAGGTCGGGTTCGCGGGGAGCATCTATGAGATCCGCGGCGGGGATGAGTTTGGCAGTGCTGGAGTTGTGACTCTCTACGACAACAAACTCGATTCGCTGACCGACGACGGCGAGCTTCAAGGAAACAACGACATCCTCGACATCGAGGCGTTTCAGTTTCCCCCCTTTTTCGGGATGTTCGATCCCAGCAACCCCATCCTGCTTTATGAGCTCGACTGGGAGGTTACAGATTTCTTTATGATTGCCACGCTCACCTCCGCCAACCACCGCAACAACAGCGTCTACACCGACGACTTCGGCAACTCCGAGGAATACAACGCGATCACAACCACCGCGACCGTTTGCATCCCGGCCCCGGCATCTGTGCTGCCGTTGGTTGGGCTACTTGCGTGGCGACGGAGACGATAAACCACAGGGTGCGGTGTGACGAGCACGCAAGGTATCGCGAAGACCTGTTTGGAGAACTCCGATGAAGACCATCATCACTGCCCTCGTGCTCGTCGCAACAGCGGCCATCACCTCGACAGCGGGGACGATCACCTACTACTGGGATATCAACGACACCGGGTTGAACAACGCAGTCGTAGTGCCGGGCGAGACGGTGAATTTGAAGATGTATGCGTACTGGGAGCCGACCGATGGCGTGGTCGGCTTTGCGGGCAGTATCTACGACATCGTCGGGCTCGAGAACTGGGAGACTGGCGAGATATCGTTGTATGACAACATGGTTGATGCCCTCACCGACGAGGGTGACTTGCAGCCCAACAACGACATCCTCAACATCGAGGCGTTCCAGTTGCCGCCCTTCTTTAATCCGCAGTTTTGGAATGGCAACACGCTCTTTCTCTACGAGATCGAGTGGACGCCGGTCGGGTGGTACGATCGCATTGTCCGCGTGACCGACGGGGTCCACCTCAATAACTCGTTCTACATCGACGACTTCGGCACCAGTGTCGAGTTTACCCAACTGCCCAGCGAGGGGGCGACGATCTCTGTCATCATCCCCGGGCCGGGGACATTGCTCGGGCTGGGTGTCGGCGGGGTTGTCTTTGCAGGGAGGCGTCGTCGGCAGTAGGGCGGAGAGGTGATCCCACGGCACTGCTTCTCACGAAACAGAGCCCCACGCGCAAGCGGGGGCGAAAGCATCTTGCAGAATCATGTTCTGTGTGCCACGGCCATCTTGGCCGTGCGAGCGCCGGGGGTGTCAGCGTACGGTTACACACGGCCAAGATGGCCGTGGCACACCGCAGAACGAGACGATACAAATCTCGCTACCCTCATCTCGCTGCATGATCTTGGGTGTGGCGGAGGATACCAATGACGACGCAATCAGAAGAACGCAAATGGCAGGGTGATTGGGGTGGTGAGCCTGCCGGGGTGGAGGATGTGTTCGCACTTGCTGCCGAGCTTGCGCGCCGAGTGATCGATCGGGATGGCAAGATCGTGCCTTTGCCAGAGCCAATCCAGGTTGAGGCAGAGCTCGCCCTATCCCCGCCGCGTGAGGGCGTCTCGATCGAGGTCGTTGCCGAGCGGCTCTGGCGGCTGCTGGAATGTACGCCGAATACCTCCGGCAAACGCTACTTCAACCAGCTCTTCGCCGGGCGCGACGACGCAGCGATGCTCGGAGAGATGCTCGCAGCCGTCGCCAACAACTCGATGTATACCTTCAAGGCGGCCGGTGCCCAGGTGCTCACCGAGCGGGCGCTCCTGGCGCACATGGGCTGCAAGGTCGGGTGGGCGTCGTGCGACGGAGCCTTTACCCCCGGCGGGTCGATGTCGAACTTTGCCGCGATGTTGGTAGCGAGGAATGTCTCGCTTGATGGCGTGCGTGAGCGCGGGATCGATGGCCGCCCGGTTGCAATCTATACCTCGGCAGAGTCGCACTACTCGATCCGCAAAAATGCGGGGATGCTGGGGCTTGGGCGCGACTGCGTTCGGGCGATCGAGGCCGATATCGATGGGCGGATGAAAGTTGCAGCCTTGCGCGAGATGCTGGAGCGCGATATCGCCGAAGGAGTCACACCGGTCGCGATCGTCGCGACAGCCGGGACGACCGTGCAGGGCGCGTTCGATCCAATGCGCGACATCGCCGAGGTTGCCCACGAGCATGGTGTCTGGCTGCATGTCGATGGGGCGTTCGGTGGGTCACTGCTGCTCTCGGGCAAGCGCCGCCCGCTGCTCGATGGGTGCGAGCTTGCCGATTCGTTCACCTGGGACGCCCACAAGATGATGGGCGTGCCGTTGACTTGCTCGGTGGTGCTCTTTCGAGACCCCGGGTTGCTCCAACAGAGCCTGGATGAGTCGGCGAGCTACCTCTTCCAACGCGATGAAGACGACTACAACCCCGGCGTCCGGTCGATCCAGTGCGGCAGGCGCAATGATGCCCTCAAGCTCTGGGCGGCCTGGCAACACCACGGCGACGAGGGCTACGAACGCCGGGTCGAGCGGCAGTTTGCGCTTGCAGCTCACGCGGTTGGTGTGATCGAAGCAGACCCCAACCTCACGCTTGTCCGCAAGCCACAGTCGATCAATGTGTGCTTTGCGATCGAGGGCGTCGATGCCCGAGAGGTCTGCGGCCTGCTGGACAGCGAGGGCCGACAAAAAGTGAGCCACGGCACGGTGGACGGCCGCCCGATAGTCCGGCTGGTTTGTGTCAACCCGGACCTGACCGAAGCCGACCTCGAGGAGTTTTTCGAGGATATCAGGTGGGCAGCCCAGGTCATTGGGGACCGATGATCCCCAGTTTCCTTGTAGGAGTTGCAGGGAAATGACAGGTTTCGTGTCAAGTGCGCGATCGGTGTGAACTTGCCCACGAGATCAGCAGATATATCAAGGATTTATGGTACTCAATGATCCACTTGGAGGTGGGATATGGCGCGGCAATCAGGCGGTGTGTTGGCAACATCCTCGGTATCGGCAACCCCGACCCGCAGGGCCAAATCCACGCCCAAGCGACGCAGCAAGCCCGGAGGGGAGAGAGTGCTGCTCGAGCCGCTGCCGATGATGCTGCCCGCAACACAGACAGAGCCCAAGCCGGAACAGGCAGCAAGGATTCAACCGAGCGATCATGCCATCCGGGAGCGGGCGTACCAGATCTATCTCGAACGCGGGTGCCAGCCGGGGCACGCAGTCGAGGACTGGATGCAGGCAGAGCGGGAGTTGCTCCAACGCGCCGCTTAGCTGGACATCGATGAATCCTGGCATACCAGTATGTTATACGGATTGCGAGCATGATGCGGATCACGAATAGTTTGTATGCGTCTTTACGAGCCCTGGGCGCAAGCACAGGGTTGGTTTTGCCTGTGAATATCGACCATTCGTGATCCCGAGCTTGCGCTCGGGGCTCGTAGAGGCAAAAAGACACCCGAGCTTGCGCTCGGGGCTCGTAGAAACGCACACGAGTTGTTCGTGAACCGTATTATCCACCAAGATCGGAGCCGCGATCGTTGTCAGTGGCACCGGTGCGGACACCAAACCCGCCTCGGAGCCCCTTCGGCGAGAGGATAAACCCGATGCTTGATTCATCGGTGATGTTGTTGAATGAGTAGGTCAGCCCGACGGTCACATTGGAGTAGCTGCGGGTGAACGATGTGCTGATGCGTTCAAGATCACTGAGTGCGGTGTCGTAGTTGGTTGCGAAGGGCATCCGGTACTTGTCGGTGAGCTGGTACTGCATGTTGTAGAACACGACCGTCGAGTCGAGGGCATTGACAAACCGCTGCCCGAGGCTCGACCTGAACCCGTACCCGTGATCGATGAGCACACCGAATGTCGAGTATGACGGCTGACGGGTGTCCTCGATATCATAGATAATGCGTCCGGTGATGCCGATGGGGTCTGACACCTGCCAGAGCAGCTCAGCATCGAGAAACTCACCGACGCTTGAGAGTTCGGGGCGGTCCTCATAGAACCGCCCGATCGGGCTCTCACGGTCGCTGTCCCCCGAGGCCCAGACATATTCTGTGCGGAGTTTGAGGACATCGACATTGCGCCACCGCCCAGGGCCGCCGCGTTTGGTCTGCCATGTCTGGTCGAGCCCGACGCGGACGATTGTTCCCTCTGCAAGCGACTCGACCGCATCGTCAAAGACGGGCAGATCAACGCGATCGACGGTGCTCCCCGCGTGCCAGATCGTGATGCCCGGCTCGATGATGTGACGCACACGGTGGAGGTCAAAGAATGTGCTGTCAACGGTGTTATCGACCCGTTGGAGGCTTGTGGAAAGCCGAACCCCGGCCGCCCCCCAGGCCCGGGCGTTGTCGCCTTCATCGGGTGAATAATCCTTGAAGTCTGAGTCATACGCGGTGAACCGCGCGACCGCGAAGGGGTTGATCCGGATCGGCCCCTTGTCGAGCACCGCCGAGACCTCGTGGCGTGTGTCGAGGCGATAGACACCCTCTTCACGGAGCCCGCGCGCCCTGAGCGCATCCGCGATCGATTCGGTCGGATCGATGCCGAAGGCTGCCTGGGACAGATTCGAAAAAACAAACCCCAGCTCACGAACCTCGGGATCATTGAAGTTCATGGCAAGCTGCCCCAGGCGGTACTCACTATTGAGCGTGATCGTGCCCGGTGGCAACGCACCCGAAATATCATCGAGCGTGCGCACATAACTGATTTCCGGCAGATTGTCAACAGAATAACCCCGACTCTGGAGCAGCCAGTGGTTGGCGATGAAGTCGTTGAGGTTGCTCTTTGCCTCAAACGCAAACTGCGAGTTCTCATCGGTGCGCTCGAGGCGTGCCCGTGTGGTCAGCTCCCGGCTCTCATCGGCGATCTTGGGCCACAGGGCAGTCAGGAACCGGGGGTCGGAGATATACGCTCCTTCGGCAGTGATCGACCAGAGCGAGTTGAGTCGCCAGCGGTTCTCGGCGAGGATGATGCTCCTCGTTTCACCGGTGACATCGACGCGCCTGCCGCTGGGCGTGACATCCTCGCCGTTGTCATCAAAGAGCAGATAGGCAAAGACCCCGCCACGCATCTGTGCGGTGCGCCATGTGGTATCTGTGCCGATGGCAAAGCCCCGCTCGGCGTAGTAATCGATCAGGAAAGTGCTATCGATCCCATCGGCCTGGTCGAGCCCGAGCAGCGTGTGAAGGTCCCAGGCGGTTTGCCAGACCGGCCCGGTGAATGACGAACTGGAGAACTGGAAGTTGCGGAGCGGGAAGCGTTCCGGGTCGCCGACCCACACGGGCCAATAGAGAAAGGGAACCGACCCGGCTCGGGCAGTGAGCCCACGAGCATCGACGCGGTTGCCCGTGCTGCCGTCTGCGCGGGTGTACTGCTTGATCGTGACAGTCGATGCGCCGATGGACATGTGCGGGCGTGCGAACCGGGTGTTGGCGATGGTTGCCTGCGTCGCAACAAACTCACTCGTTGACTGCTGCCTCAGCGCCTCAGCCCGGACATACAACGGCACTCCGAGTTTTGTATCAAAGGTCCAGAATACGGAGTCAACAAGCATCGCCCGGTCACGCGAGACATCGTAATAGATTCGGGGGCCTCGGATCGTGTACTTGCCGTCGGTGACATTGACATCACCCTCGAGATAAAGCCCCTCGATATCTTCAGGCTTGAACTGCCCAAGGTCCGCAACCGTACCGTCTGACAAGAAGACCACCGCTCGCTGGGCTGACATCTGCATCTGGCGTGTAGATTTCGTATCCCGGTAGAGCACCTTCACGCCTTCAGTCAGCAGCAGCGACCGCCCCGAATCGCCCGTCACCAGCGCGATTTGCCCGGGGTCAAACGAGATAATGCCCTCTTTGGCAAACAACTCATCGCCCGCATCCGCGAGCACGGGGGCCGCGCGGAGCAGGTTGCTCTCGACTGTCGGCAGCGGGTATCGCCCGGGTGTACCGGTGCCGGATTCAGGCGCGATATCGACTGCATCGACATCCTCGATCGCAACAGGCGCACCGGTCGCAAGCTCGCGGAGGTAGCGAGTAAACTCCCGCTCACTCTCACGAAGAAAGGCATCTGCGGGCCTGCCCTGCTTGGTAAGGTCGGCAGCGAGCCGGATCGGCTGCCCGCTCATCACGACGCCATCGACGCTGAGCCGATGTGCGCGAAGCGATGAGCCCGCGTCGGCAGCAATCGAGCCGACGGAGTCAAAGTAGATATACACCTGGTGGGTGGTTGTTTGCTGTGGCGCGTTGGACTCGCCAGCCACAGCAGAAAGTTTCTCAAGCCAGACAACCGCCCGCTCAGCATGGAGCAGGGTGCCACCGAGCATGACTGTGACATCACCCTCAAGCAGCAGCCGCTGGGTAGGGATGCCAGCACCCATCCCCGCATCCTGCTCGACCCAGACATGCACACGGTTGGCAGCAAACTCGATGATGCCCGGCACTGGTGCCAGAGGCAGCCGGAGCCTGGAGAATGTGTGGCCGGTGATATCGAGTGGGTCGAGTGGGTCGAGGGTGATCGAGGCGGGGGTACTCTGGCCCGAGTCTCCCTCAGGCTGACCACCCGCAAAGCCCGGCATGCCCCCCACAAGACCGACAGCCGCCACCAAGACAGTGGCAGACCGCAGAGAGTGGCGACATGTGGGGTATCTGATCGGCATAGGGGATCAACTCGTGGAGGGCAGTGTACCCGGGGGACCGGCTTCCATCCGGTTCCCACCAGCAAGCATTCGGTCCTGCAATGACCATCTCCCTCGTGTCTCCCTTCTCCCTCCATTCTGCGATATGCTTCCCGCTGTCGGGGGATGGTCCTGAACAGGAGATTCACATCATGCGTTCGATCCGCTCACTTGCTCTCTCACTCGCTGCCGGTGCTGTTTTGGCGATGCCCTCAGCCGTCCTTGCCCAGATGGCTGTTGAACTCCCACCCGCCCACGATGCCGATGGCAACGAGGTCGAGACCTTTGCCGTCATCAACGGTGAGGCCGTCTCGCCGCCTGCTATCCCGATGGGTAAGGCATCGACCATTGCCCGTATCTTTGACGAGGGTGCCAACCGCTCGCAGGTCATGGACATCCTCACCCACCTCTCCGAGGGCATCGGCCCCAGGCTGACGGGTTCCTCCAATGCCGAGATCGCCAACCGGTGGACACTCGAACAGTTTGAGGGCTGGGGGTTCGTCAACACCTCACTCCACGAGTGGGGCACCGTCGCCATGCGCTTCGATCGAGGCCCGACATGGGGCAAGGTCTACCAGGGACGCAAAGACCGTGACATCGTGGCGCTGACAACACTTGCCTGGGTGCCCGGAACCGAGGGGCCGGTGCGGGGTACAGCCGTCAAGCTGCCCCAGACTCAGGAAGAGTTTGACGCGGTTGCCGACCAGCTCGAAGGAGCGTGGGTTGTCATCCCGACCGACTATTCAGGCCGGCGGGGCATCCGGGGTGTGACGGGCAGCGTTCGCGCCCGCTATGCCGTGCGCGCTGATATCCGGGAGAACGGGGCCAAGCCAGAGCCCGCTCCCGATGAAGTGACCACCCCTGACACCCACGACCCGATGACCGGGACATGGGAGGGCTACCTGACTGGGGGGCCACTGGGCGATCAGCAGTACCCGTTGTTTCTCAAGGTCGATAAGGCAGGTGACAAAGTCTCCGGCTCGCTCGCCGTCGGGCAGAGCAACCCAAACAAAATCAAGTCGGCTAGTGTTGATGGGTCAGCACTGGTCTTTGAGTGGGAGAGCAACCGGGGCCGATCGCTCTATGAGCTCCAACTGACCGACGACACCCTCGACGGCACCGCTACTCGGATAGGCAATGAGGACATGGTCTTTGACATCTTTTTCGAGCGAAAGGTCGAGGAAAGGGTCGAGGATAAGGTCGAGGTTGCTGCGGGGCCTTCGGTCGAGGAGGTCCTCGAGCAGGTCATGAATGCTGGTATCGCGGGCTTTGTCTCAAGCTCAAAGGACGAGCGGGTCTGGACAACCTCCGTCGGGGGCTGGCGGGGACTTACGCCCGATGATCTTGCCAAGGACCTCGAAGTCATCATCAGCGGCTCCGACTACGACTACATCAACAGCCGCCTTGCAGATGGCGCAAGTGTCGAGCTTGAGTTTGATATCGCAAACACCCTGACCCCGGGCCCGATCCCGGTCTACAACACGATCGCCGAGATCCCCGGCACCGAGTGGCCAGACGAGGTCGTCATCGTCAGTGCGCACCTCGACAGCTGGGACGGGCCGGGCTCGATGGGCACAACCGACAACGGCACGGGCTCAGCGGTGACGCTCGAAGCAGCTCGAATCCTTGCGGCTGCGGGCGCGCAACCCAAACGCACCATCCGGTTCATCCTCTGGACCGGTGAAGAGCAGGGGCTCCTCGGTTCCAAGGTGTATGTCGAGAGCCTCAGCGAAGAAGAGCAGGCGAAGATCGTTGCCTGCCTCGTCGATGACGGGGGGACCAACACCCAGGGCGGGCTCGTCGGGATCGAGGCTATGACCGACTACCTCGCAGCAGCGACCGCGCCGATCAACGGCCGCTTCTGGGATGAAGAGGACGGCAAGTATCTCAACTGCAATGTCCGCACGACCGAATCCATGCCCAAGGGCGGCGGCAGTGACCACGCCAGCTTCAACGCGGTCGGCATCCCCGGGTTCTTCTGGGACGAGGTCGGGCGGTCGGTCTATGGCTATGGCTGGCATACCCAGAACGACCGGCTCGATATCGCCATCCCCAACTAC
The DNA here is from genome assembly GCA_024275365.1 of Planctomycetota bacterium. Lineage (GTDB taxonomy): Bacteria > Planctomycetota > Phycisphaerae > Phycisphaerales > UBA1924 > PNC22. The sequence goes on from JAJRZG010000215.1 coordinate 15,319, forward strand.
CTGAGGCAGAGCGCGACAACAACCGCGGTGACAGCCTACAACCTCGCGTGTGCGCCCGAGATGCTGGCGAGGCAGGTTGAGGAAGACAGTGGAGATTAGGTGAACAATCGAACAATAGATTTGGAGTGTTGCTCCATCAAGCGGGATGCCATCTACAACCGACTAAGAACCCATCTCAAAACCTTCAATCGCTCCAGTCGTCGGTACCAGATGAGGATGCAGGCCAGTTGGATTGACGCAAGGTAGTTCGATGACTCCTTCGCGTAGCGAACCAGAATCCCCCGCCACTGATTCAGCCAGCCCAAAGTTCGTTCCACCACCCAACGACGGGCCGGGCAGCACTTCCGATGTTGCGCATCGAGTTTCTCTTCGCCGATCCACCGAATGTGCGGCGTGTACTCACGATCATGCACCGCCGTGTGCCCCGTCGGGTTGTCATAGCCCTTGTCCAAACATAGGTGTTGTTCATGCGTCGCCGGGTCCGGCCGTTCGACGATCATCGAGTCGATCGTCATGCGCAA
>JAJRZG010000023.1 GCA_024275365.1 Planctomycetota bacterium
CCTCAAGGAAGAGATCCGAAACCGTCTTGAGAGCAAGATCGCCAGCGAGCAGCAGGCGCTGATGCGTCAGCAGGTTGCCAACAGCCTTATTGAGGCAACCGAGATGGATGTCCCAGAGAAGATGACCGAGACGCAGACGGAGCGCAACCTCGAACGCCGACGGATGGACCTGATGTATCGGGGCATCGAGACCCAGCACATCGAGGAGCAGATCTCTGACCTCCGCAACGCGAGCCACGAGGTTGCGGTGCGTGAGATGAAGCTCTACTTCATTCTGCATCGGGCCGCTGAGGAGATGAAGGTTGAGGTGACAGAGGCCGATGTGAACGCCCGGATCGCCCAGATGGCGAACCAGCGCAAGGAACGCCCTGAAAAACTCCGCCAGCAGTTGATCCAGAACAACCAGATCGCCAATGTCTTCCAGCAGGTCCGCGAGCACAAAGCCCTCGACACGATCCTCGCGCAGGCAGAGGTCGAGGAGATCAGCACGGAAGAGTACGAGAAGAAGTTCGCTGAGGCAGACTGACCCCGAGCGTCGGTCACACTCCAACAGTTCACACAATGCCCCTTGCTCACGCGAGGGGATTTTTGTTTTTGTGGATTCAGGCGTTGTTGGGTTCGTCGTGCTCTGTGCGGTCATCGGCGGCGAGATCGACCTGGCCGATCTGCGTCAGCGAGCCACAGTGCTGGCAGACCACGCCGTACTGGCCTGAGGGGGCATCGCCCAGAGGCATCCCACATCCGTGACAGACGGACTGCTTGAGCTTGGAGGTCATGGTGTTGACCGCGACAGCTGCTGCAGCAAACGCCACACCGATGACGGGCAGAGCTGGCAACGCGGTCAGCGAGATGATACCGATCGCGGTGAACGCCAGGCCAAGCGTAAAGGCCAGCACTCGGAGTCTGATTCGTGACATCCAGATCATCGGTATGAGTCTCTTCGACAGAATCGTGCCAACGGGTCGAGCTTTGACAGATTTCTCGCCCGTATGGAACGAGGGTAGGCATGGTTTCTCATGGTGGGGGGAGACTGGCGGGCGAGACGCCCACCCCACTGCCCCAGCATACCACCAGAACACCTACCCCAAAGGCCGATAGGCATCGATGACCTTGCGGACCCGCTCGGGGTTTGGGATATCCCCGATCTCGATCTCGATCCCGTCCTGGCCGGAGCTGGACAGCCCGAGCGTCCCAACACCCCACAGCCGTTGCCAGAAAGTCTGGGTGATCTGCACATTTCGGATATTGTCGTGGACCACCTCGCTCGTTGCCCGGCTCAGCAAACCCCGACGGAGAACGGTGCGCTTGTTGGTGATTTCCAAGGCTGCTGAGAGGGTCTTGATTTTCCAGACACCCAAGACCCCAAGCACCACGATCGCCCCGATGCCGCCCCCGATCTTGGCAGCAGTCTTTGCACCCGCAGGCTCACCAATCAAACCCCAGACAATGCCGACAAGCCCGCTCACCAGCACAAGAACAAGGGTGCCAAAGAGCACCGGGCGGGCCTTGAGCATTGCCGGGCGGACTTTGATTGCCGGTTTTTCCGGGCCGGAATCGGGCGGGAGCCCCATCTTTGCGAGCCGATCGGTGGCGGTGATGGCCTCATGGACCTCACCAGTCCCGACCTCGGGCATGATGTTGATATCGCCACACGCCTCGCACGCAACCTTCTGGCCCGCGAGATCGTCCTCGACCTCGATCGTCCGTTCGCAGCTGTCACAGATCTTCTGAATCATCGAAGGCATCTCCCCGGCTTGTTCCTCATTGGCGATTCGGCTCGGGCGATTCCGTCGTCTAACACCCGCACGGGATCCCAAAGACCCGGGATCACCCCCAAGCCTAGCTATAGTAACTGCCATGCGGATCGTGCTTCTCAACTGGGCCCATATCTGGGACGGAGCCTCCTATGGCGGGGGGGTCAACGGCTATTGCCAGGCCCTCGCGCTGGAGCTGGTCTCGCAGGGGCACGAGGTCATAAGCCTTTGCTCGGGTGTGACTTACACGCCTGGAGCAACGCCCGACTCGGTCGGTGCCTGCGAGGTTCGTCGGCATGATGACTGGCTGGGGGTCCGGGTCTTTGAGGTCATCAACAGCCCTGTGCTCGCGCCGTCATTGCTCCAGTTTGCTGATCCTGCAAGTGAGACGAGCTGTCCGGAGTTGGAGAGCCGGGTGCGGTCGTTGTTTGCAGCACTCAAGCCCGATGTCGTCCACTTTCACAATATCGAGGGGTTCAGCGCGGGGTGTGTGGATGCAGCCCGCGAGCCGACGGGTGACTGGGCGGGCGCGAAGGTCGTCTACAGCCTGCACAACTATCACACGATCTGCCCGCAGGTCTACCTGATGCAGGGGCACACCGAGCCGTGCTTTGATTCGGTCGGCGGGTCGCGGTGCGAGACATGCATCGAGCGGACCGATCGCAAGGCCGAGATGCTGTTGCGCGCGCGCAGGTATGTACGGAAGTACCGCGAGCAGCACCCCGATTCAAGACAAGCCCCGAAGCCCCCCGACCCGCCACCCTCGATCGCGCGGGGGTTGTTGACGGAGGTCAAGCGGTTTGTGAAGGGTGAGCCCGTGCGGGAGTGGCCCTCGGCCCCCCCACCACCTGCGCCGATTGCCTTGCCTGGGCGAGCGGTCGAGTGCGCGGGGGATGTGCAGCACGCTCGGCCTGTTCCAAGTGAGGATGAGCAGCGGGGTCAGGCCCGGAGTCTGACCAAAAAGGAATGCAACGGCTTTGTCCCTACGCCGGGCGACAAGAGTTGGAAGGCATTGCTCAATGTGATCGCACCCGAGCCGATGCCCGCAGCGCGCAATGAGTATGGCACGCGACGCGAGGCGATGGTCTCGATGCTCAACCGGTGTGACTGGGTGCTTGCGGTCTCCACCTTTGTGCGAAACAAGTTCGTCTCGATGGGGCTCGATGCGGCACGAGCACAGACGCTCCCCATCGGCTCGCGGATCAACGCGATGGTCGAGGCCAACCGTGAGTTGGTCTTTGCGCCCGAGCCCTTTGCCGAGAACCCCCGCCGACCGATTCGGCTTGTTTTCCTTGGGTATAACAACCACTACAAGGGGCTTCATGTGCTGGCCGACGCTCTGGAGTTGCTCACCCCTGAGTACCTCCGGCGGTTCTCGATCCTCATCCATGCCCACCAGGGCGAGGCGATGCAGTGGCGTTTCGAGCGGCTGCGCCCACGGCTTGGCGAGCTTGTCTACAAGTTTGCCTACGACTATTCCGATATCCCCTGGCTGCTTGGTGGGAAGGACCTGGTCGTGGTGCCAAGTGTTTGGTGGGACAACGCCCCGCAGACGGTCTTCGAGGCGTTCGGCTGCGGCGTGCCGGTGCTTGGGGCAGAGCTTGGGGGCATCCCCGACTTTGTCAGGCACGGGCACAACGGGCTGCTCTTTCGGGGCAACGACCGGTACGACCTGGCGCGTCGGCTTGCCGAGGTGGTGTAAGAGCCCGCGGTGCTCGATCGGCTCCGGGCCAATGTTGTGCCTCACAAGGCGATCGCCGACCATGCCCAAGAGATCGAGATGCTCTACCGAGGGCTGCTATCCTCTCCACCCGTGCCGAATGAAGAACAAGCGGACACGAACCAGACGATCGGAGCGAGCGCGTGACGCCAGAATCCCCTGCGACAACCACAGAAGCATCGGCCACATAGAGCCCCGCCGGGCTGCTCGCTGCGACCGAGATTTAAGCCAAGGGAGTGCGCACGCCAAATGTCGCGGTGGCGATGGTGACCTGGAACCGCAAGGACATGATCGCCCGCGTGCTCGAAGACCTGTCGAAACAGACCTTTCCGGTGGACCACTTTGATGTGGTCGTGTGCGACAACGCCTCGACCGATGGCACGCTTGAATATCTGCGTGAGCGGTTCAACCCATAACGGATCGTCGAGAACCCCACGACGCGCGCGCACAAGCCCGCCTTCAAGACCCCCGGCAAGGGATCGGACAAGGCGAGCGGCCCAAACAGGCTGGGGTTTCGCTCGCTCACCATTGTGCGCAACGCTGTCAACTTCGGTGGGTGCGGCGGATTTAACACCGACTTTGCCTTTCTCGAACGGGTGTTTGACACAGCGGGGTCAGATGCCAAGCCGGACTTTGTGTGGCTGGTCGATGATGATGTGCGGATGCCGCCGGAAACCTGCGAACGGCTCGTGCGCACCGCCCAGCAGGACCCGACGATCGGACTCGTCGGCACGCGGACGGTCCATATCGACAAGCCCGCCGAGACGATCGAGACGACGATCTACTTCAACCCGCAGACGGGGCTGATGGATGACCACCCGCCGCCTGGGCACAGGCTCGAAGCCTCGCACCGCGAGTGGGCCGGCAAAGTGGGCGGCCCCAAGGGGGAGCACGACTACACGGGGCTGCGGGAGGTTGATGTGGTGAGCGCCTGCTCGATGCTCGCCCGGTGGTCGGCAGTACGCGAGGTCGGTTTCTGGGACTGGCGATACTTTATCTATTGCGATGATGCCGACTGGTGCATGCGGTTTGCCAAGGCGGGGCACAAGGTCATGCTCAATCTTGATGCGACGGTGCTGCACACGCCGTGGCACTACAAACTGACGCCGGCGAGGCTGTATTACGCGCAGCGGAATGTGATCTGGATGATGGAGAAGGTGTTGCCGCCGCGAGAGCTGCGCCGGGTCGTGGCGAGGCGGATGTGGACACTCCTGCGGGACTCGATGCACGCGATGCTGATGCGTCGGCAGTTTCATGCGGAGATCATCCGGCGCACAGCCAAGGATGTGTGTGTCGGCAGGACGGGCAAACTGGACTTTGAGGGGCCGCCGATCCGGGGTCTCGGGCCGGCGCTCGATGAAGCGGGGCTTTTGACGAGTTCGACCCGGATCGCCTTCCTGTGCAACGATCCGCGTTCGTTGGAATGGGCAAAGCGTGTTCGTGCTGCGGTGCGTGTCCATGCCACGATTCCCGGCAAGGCGGTACCGAAGTTTGTCGAGATCGTGCGGAATGATGTGCCTGGAGCCGAGACCGAGCCGCCACCGGGGATCGAGCGGGTGGTCTATTCGTCGCGCAAGCGGTCGCGTATCCGCCGGATGGTGAGCTTGCTCGGCTCTCGGCCCGATGCAGCAATCGTCTTTGAGCAGGTCAACGACTTCCCGCTCGTCTTTGGCAAGTGGAATATCCATATCGACCCCAAGGCACTCGAACGGTGCCAGGTCGAGCAGGCGACGATCGGGACGCGGGTGCTGTTTGTCGGGTCGTGGTTGCGGACGGTCGCTCGCTGCGCAGCCTATGTCGCAAGGCTCGGGCCTTTTCGATCCAGTGAAAAATACGGCGGTTTTCCGCGTGGGAAGGCGTCGGGATGAGTGCGACCGAGACCGAGAGACTGATCCGCCCCGAGGGATGGCCCAAGACCGATCACCCGATGCGGGTGGCGATCCTGGGGTGGGCGCAGCTGGCTGCGCAGGGGCGAGAGGGATCGGGCTATAACCTCAGCGCATCAGAACTTGCGACGGGGCTTGCCTTGAGCGGGCACGAGGTGAGCTACCTGCGCTCGGGGATGCACTACACGGTCTTGCCCCGTGGGCCTCGGGTGAAAGAGACCGAGACCTGGCGGGGGATTCGGTGTTTTAGCCTCTATAACAGCAAAAACCTCTGCCCGGCCTCGACGAACTTTCGCAACATGCAGCAAGAGGCATCGAGCCCGCAGGACAACGAGGCCATCCTGGCGTGGTTGCGGAGCGTGCGCGCAGAGGTGGTGCATATCCACTCGCTCGAAGGGTTTGCGCTGGACCTGATCGGGGCGATCCGCGATGCGGGGCTGCCGGTGGTGGTGACGACGCACAACTATCACTACGGCTGCCCGCAGGTGGACCTGTTGCATAAGGAAAAGGAATGCTGCCTCGATTATGAGGGTGGGGCAAAGTGCAAAGAGTGCCTCGATGCCCCGGAACCCCGCAAAGCACGGCGAAATCGGGCGATCGTGCAGGATGTCGAACGGGCGGTCGGGCCGGAACTAACCCATGCGTTTCGACAGATGGCCAAGCTGGTGCTTGGAAGGCTGCGGGGTCGGGAGCATCCGCACACGCCACGGCCGGAGGATCAGGTCAAACCCGACCCGGAGATCGCACAAGGGTTTGCAGCCGGCGGCAGCGACCACCCGGGGACGACCGAACACGGGCTGAAGGTTGTCTCGCGTGACCGGATCGACGATCTTGGGCGCGCGCCGGCGGACGCCAACGAGGTGTTCGAGGCGTCGCGTGAGGTGCATCTGACAGTCGTCAACGAGTATGGTAAACGCCGGCAGCATGGCGTGGCAGCACTCAACCGGGCGAGCCTGGTGACGCCACCGAGTGCGTTTATGTGCCGGGCGTATGCGGCGATGGGAGTTGATCCTGCGCGGCTCCGGCATGTACGGCTCGGGCAGCCGCACTTTGATCAGATCAACCGAAGGGCGCAGCGGTCGCCTTTTTATGATGTGCGTCCTTGGGATCCGGAAACGGCCAAAAGGCCTTTGCGGGTAGCGTTTTGGGGGACGACGCGGAACAACAAGGGGTTCGGGGTGTTTGCCCGGGCGATCGAGCGGCTACCGCGGGAGGTCCGCCAGCGGTGCCAGTTTATCGTGCATGCCGGCGGGGGCGACTGGGGGTATCGCAAGATGCTCAGCCGATTCCCCGAGGTGAGTTTTGTCGGCGGGTATGACCTTGTGCAGTTGGTTGCGGGGGCGGGGGAATATGATGTCGCGGTCTTGCCACATATCTGGTTTGAGAACTCGCCGCTTGTGATGCTCGAGCATCTGCACGCAGGGAAGTTCATCATCAGCTCGAGGCTGGGAGGGCCAGTCGATTGGATCTGCGAGCCGGGCTCATCCGAAGCCGAGGCCAACGGCGGGCTGGGCAATGGGCTCTTCTTTCCCGGGGGGGATGACACGGCGCTTGCAGCGTGTGTCGAGCGGGTGGTACGCGGCGATGTCGTGTTGCCAAGCCCTCGTGAGGTGCAGGCGGCGAGCACGCTCTGGAGCTATCCGCAGCATGTCGCAGAGGTCGAGGGGATCTATCGCGAAGTGCTGGGAGAATCGCCCTCCCCACAGGCCATGGAGTCAAAGGCTTGTTCTGCAACGGATGCTTCGGAAACGGTGGGAATACCCGCTCCATTGGTCAGTCGATAGTCATCGGGACATTGATAAACCCCAGGACTTGAATCCCGGGGCTTTGGAGAGTGTGTCGTTGTGAAGGTATTGGAGCGGGTGTTGGTCAGTGGGCTCGTTACCCGTTCCAGGGCTTGAGTTCGGGGCCGGTGTAGTTGGCGATGGGGCGGATGAGCCGGTTGTTGGCGTGCTGTTCCATGATGTGGGCGGCCCACCCGGTGATGCGGCTTGCGACGAAGATCGGGGTGTATTGCGGCACGGGGATATCCATCGTGTAGTACGCCATGCCGCAGGGGAAATCGACATTGGGCTTGATGTTCTTCTCGTCGTCCATGATCTGCTGGACCTTCTCGCCCAGCTCGAAGAGTTTGACGAACTCGTCGCCGCGACCCTCGGCGATTGTGCG
>JAJRZG010000216.1 GCA_024275365.1 Planctomycetota bacterium
AATACCGGAGGGGGGACTCGAACCCCCAAGCCCTTTCGGACAGTGGATTTTGAATCCACCGCGTCTGCCAATTCCGCCACTCCGGCGTGGGACACCATCATCCGGCCTCTGACCGCCCAGGTCAATCCCCGCCCACACCCCGACCCCCCAATCCCCACCCAAGCGAGCCGGCTCCTGTGGAGCCGGTCACACCAACCCCTCCGTCCTACACTTGCCAACTTGAGAGCTGCACGCTGGTCGGCCCGAGGGGTGTGCCCCGGGCCCGGGGCGTGCCCGTACCGAAAGGCCTTTTGCCATGTCCGAAGCCACAGCCTCAGAAAATACCGTCACCATCTCCGATGTCGGACCCAGCCGCAAGAAGATCACGATCGAGATCCCGCCTGAGACGGTCGCCTCGAAACTCAACGACTCGATCGACACGCTGGCTGTCGAGGCTGAGCTGCCCGGGTTCCGCAAGGGGCGTGTTCCCCGAAGGCTTGTCGAAAAACGCTTTGGGTCCACCCTCCGCAAAGAGGCGAAGAGCCAGATGCTCGCTGAGGCCTACACCAAGGCTGTCGAGGATCACAAGCTCCAGGTCATCAGCGACCCCTCCAGCGAGGGGATCGACGAGCTCGAGATCGTCGATGGCAAGCCGCTCATCTTCGAGATCGAGGTCGAGGTGCTCCCCGAGTTTGCGGTGCCCGAGCTCAAGGGCATCAAGGTCTTTAAGCCCAAACTTGAAGTCACCGACGAGCATGTCGAGAAGGAGCTCGAACGGCTGTGCGTGACCGAGGGCTCGCTTGAGAATCGTGACGAGTGCGAGCCGGGCGATTACATCACGGGTCGGGCCCGCATGGAGCTGCCCGACGGGACCGAGTTTTACAACATCGAGGGCGCGGTCGTCCAGGTGCCCACCGCCGACCGTGAAGGCAAGGGCATGATCCTGGGCATTATGGTTGACGATTTCGAGAAGCAGCTCGGGCTGCCCAAAGCGGGCGATGAGGTTGTTATCAAGGCCAAGGGGCCTCAGAACCACGAGATCGAACGCATCCAGGGTGCCGACCTGACGATGACCTTTACTGTCGAGGGGATCGACCGCATCGTGCCGGCAGAGCCCGCCACGATCGCCCTGGGCTTTGGTTTCCCGAGCGAGGACGCCCTCAAGGAAGAGATCCGAAACCGTCTTGAGAGCAAGATCGCCAGCGAGCAGCAGGCGCTGATGCGTCAGCAGGTTGCCAACAGCCTTATTGAGGCAACCGAGATGGATGTCCCCGAGAAGATGACCGAGACGCAGACGGAGCGCAACCTCGAACGCCGACGGATGGACCTGATGTATCGGGGCATCGAGACCCAGCACATCGAGGAGCAGATCTCTGACCTCCGCAACGCGATCCACGAGGTTGCGGTGCGTGAGATGAAGCTCTACTTCATTCTGCATCGGGCCGCTGAGGAGATGAAGGTTGAGGTGACAGAGGCCGATGTGAACGCCCGGATCGCCCAGATGGCGAACCAGCGCAAGGAACGCCC
>JAJRZG010000217.1 GCA_024275365.1 Planctomycetota bacterium
CTCAACGCTCGGCGCCAGATGGGGCAGCCGCTTCCTTCCCTCGAACCCCCCACATGGGCAGCCACACGGCACGCTCGGATAGAAGTCTGGGAACCCGAATCCGACTTGACAAACCACAGGTCTTCATAGAAGTGGCACCCATGGATCACCTTTACGAACGAATCAACTCTTGGGGTGTTGATTCGTTCGCTGCCCCTTGTTTTTGCGTGTTTATCCCCCTGAACAGGTGTCTCATTTTTACATTTTTTCTGCAACTCCCGTTACCACTGCCGGTATTCGTTGTTGTGGTACCATCAACACAGGAGAACCATCATGCGCACGCAACTCCAGACCGCCGACTTTTTTGACGCGCTCGAACGCCGACTCCTCCTCAGCGACGACCATGCCAACTTGCCCGACTATGGCAACGCGACGCTGATCCCGCTGCTTCAGGGGAGCAATGGGTATACCTATGGCGCAGATTGGACCGGTGATCGTCCCGGCGGCGAGATCGAGGTGCCCACAGACAACGACCTCTTCAAGTTCATCGTTCCCGCAGACACAAACCTCAGCATCCTCGTCGCTGTCCAGGCTGATCTCGGTGTCCTTGCTCCGGCCATGGAACTCCGGGACAGTAATGGTTCCCTGCTGGTTTCTAATGACGGCGAGGGGGGGCTTGCGAGCATCATCCCCTCCTTCTCGCTTGTCGGCGGCTCCACCTACTACATTGTTGTCCGTGGGGATGCCCCCTCGGGACAATGGGAAAGCTCGCAGACCGGTACCTACTGGGTCATGATCGCGATGGATGTCAATCAGGGCTTCAATGGCGACGATGACAACGGCGACGGCTCAGGCGACAACACCGACGGCGGCACCGATGATGGAACCGGTGACGACGAATACGAGCCCGACGATTTTTCAGGCGACTCCGACACGGCCTTCCCGCTCTCTTTTAACTCGTTTACCGCTGATGCCTCGATCGAGGGCGGGCTCCAGAACCCGACCGACACCGATGCCTTCTCGATGCGCGCTTCGGCATCGGGGCCGTTGCGTATTCAGGTGCTCTCGGATGATCCCGACTTTACCGCCAACATCACGCTCCTCGACAGCCGGGGCGCGACGGTTGTGAGCAGCGATCGGGGGTTCCCGGGGGCCAAGGCCACGCTCGAGTTTGCTACCATTGAGAACGAACAATACACCGTCATCGTTGATTCCCCCGATGGCACGCTCGGTGAGTATCAGCTCGATATCGATGCAAGCCCCGCGCTTTTCCACTACTTCTACCCCGCGGGCTACAGCTCGACCACCATCGATGAGTTTGTCCCGATGGTCAACCCCAACGAGTTTGAGGTCTCCTACACGATCTATGCTCGCTACGAGGTCGGCGACCCTGTCCAGGTGCTCGATACCGGTGTGCTTGCCCCCAACTCACGGGGCGGGCTCACCGTGACAAGCCGTCGCGATCCCGGCGGCTCGCTCACGAGGACAGACACGCCGTATGCCTTCGAGGTTGTTGCCACCGGGCCGATCGGGGTCAACCTCGGTCACTACGACTTTGGTGTCACGACCGGGGAGGCCTTCACCGACACGCTCTCGACCCGGTGGGAGTTCCCCGAGGTCATTCGCGACCCGGGCGTGCGCGACCTCCTCGTCTATTACAACCCCAACAAGCAGTCTACCAATGTCAGGATCACACTCCTCGATGAACAGGGCATCATGCACAAGTTCACAAGGACACTCGAAGCAGAACGACGAGGTGGGATCAACTTCTCAAATGATGCCGCCATCCCGGGCGATGGTGTCTACGCGGTCTGGATCGACTCCGAAGAACCGATCGTGGCAGCACAAACCTCGTTCGATATCGCCAACGGGCGTGGCGATGGCAATCTCGGACAGCCCAACACCGGCGCGACGGCCGGGGCATTTGCGGCCCTCTCGACCGAGCCGGGCGCTGAGGCGCACATCGCCTTCCTCAACGCCTCGGGCGAGAGCGCGGTTGTCAGGTTTACGAGCCCCGCGCTCGCGACACCCTTCATCCTCAACATTCCCGCTCGGACACGCCTCTCCATCACGCCAAGCGACCTGGGCTTTGCAGACGGGGTGACTGCTGCGCTCATCTATACTTCGACGGTGCCCATCACCGCCCGGCTCATGCAGTACCGAAACGGTGACGGCGATTCCCTCCTTGCCGCGACACAGGCCGCGACCACATGGCTCATCGGCGCAGCCTGGGTCAACCCCAGGGCCGAGAACACCTATATCGAGCAACTCGGGCTCTTTAACCCGAGCACAGCAGCGACAGAGGTCACCATCTCGTTCATGTTCACCGATGGGTCGTCAGACACCGCAACCCTGTCACTTTCGGGCGGCGAGGCGACTGATATCCGCATCGATCAGCACGACATCATTGTCCGTCGCGGCGAGCCGACCGCCTTCTCGATCAGGGTCGAGAGCGACTCGCCGATCATCACCTCGTTCTCGCACTACGACCTGTACCTCAACGGGGGATGGGGCACGCTTGCTGCCCCGATCGGCCTGACAGTCCCGCTCGATGCGCTCTCCCTGTGAGTCCGGGTACCACTGGATCTGCCGTGGTGTCACACGGGCTTGTGAGTTTGTACACTGCCGTCTCCTCAGTGTCGGGACCATCGTGCTGGTGATCGGTTCGGCGATGTACCTGATCGAGATCGAGGGTTATATCGACGGCAGCGGGTTTACCAGCATCCCGCAGGGTGTCTATTGGGCCATCGTCACCATGACCACGGTCGGGTATGGAGACATCGCGCCACAGACAACGCTCGGCAAGACGCTCGCGTCGTTTGTGATGATCCTTGGGTATGGCATCATCGCGGCGCCGACGGGGATCGTGACCGCCGAGCTGACGAGCAGACGCGGTGGGGGCGTGAGCACACAGGCCTGCCCGGGTTGTGGCACGACGGATCACGCGATCAACGCGAGGTTCTGCAAACACTGCGGCGAGATGATGCACAACCACCATTCGGCGTAGGGCCGCTCTGGCCTTGCGTGCAGAGCCGTGCGGTCAGCCGAGGATATCAAGCTTGCCTTCGAGTTTGTGAGTGGATGTGTCGAGGCTGTTTCTGAGCCCCGGGGAGGCCTTGTCGATGGTGCTGCTGGTGAGCTTAGGTGAGGCTTTGTCGGGCCTCGTGCTCTGTGTAAAAGTGTCCTTGGTGTCTCGCGGCGAGACTTGGCTTGCTTCCGCCTCACGCCGGGGCGCGGCTGCGCGAGTGATGTTCTGTGGTTTCTGGTTAGCGATGCCGTCAAACTTGATGAAACCTGCCATGTGGTGACCCTCTCCTTATCCGCATCCTGCTTGAAACTCGTGCGTCAACGGGGGGGGAGAGGAGAGCCGCGCCACCAGTCATCTCCGCGTTCGGCCATGCATCGAACAGAGCCGCGAGCGCACGCGACGGGTTTCGGTGGATCGGCATGTGCGAGCACCCGCCAAACCGTCGCTTGCGCTCGGGGCTCTGTTGATCCGGCCTTCCCGCTGCGACGCACGAGTATCACCCGGGATGCATATTATGCCACGGCCATGCCCGAACACTCCGAGCCAACACCTAGCCTGCGGCAGCCCTAGAGAAGACGAAACAACGGGGCTCTTGGCAAGGCAGTTGGGATGAGGCTTGGGACGGGTGATCTGGAGAACCGGCACAACCGCTTCAGGCGGGATTCATCCGCACTGAGCCGAGGGTGTCACACTCGAACGACACGCTGGCACTGGACTTTTTCCTGTGGCACCCGTCTTCATGCTCCAGCAGACTCCGCGAGCCACGACTTGATCACGCCGGTGACTTCGGGGATGGTGCTGGCGGTGGTTGTTGCGCCAGCCTTGGTAAGCTCGGCTGGTGAGGAGAGGTCGGCAAAGCCCACGACTTGCATGCCTGCAGCGATTGCCGCCTTGATGCCGCTGGTTGAGTCCTCGATGACGATGCACGACTGGGCCTGTGCACCCATGACCTCGGCGACATGGAGAAAGAGAGCGGGGTGGGGCTTCCAGCGCTTGATGTCGTAGGCACTGAACCGTCGGCCATCGAAACGGGTGTACCAGTTGGTGGCCTCGTGGGACCGGCTTCCAGTCGGTGCGGACCGCCTGGAAGGCGGTCCCACGGTTGGTATGCGCCCGAGGGTGAGTTGCATCTTCTCGTGCGGGGCGTTGCTCGCAACCGCGTGGAGGATGCGGTCGGCATCGAGCCAATCGAGCAACTCAGCAACACCGGGGATGGCGGGGACGCCCTGGTCCTCGAATCGTTGTGCCATGCGGGTGCGGTAGTCGGAGATGAAGCCTTCACCGAGCGGCGTGCCCAGGTGGGTCTAGATCATGGATTGGACTTCACTCAGGTCTTTGCCCTTAAAGCGTGCGATGGAATCGGCGGGCGTGGTCTGCCACCCGAGTTCGGTCGCAACCTCGGCGAGGAGGGCGTTGGTGATGCGTTCGCTATCAACAAGTACGCCGTCGCAGTCGAGGATGATGAGGGGTGGAGCTTGAGAGTGTGGGGACATGGGGGGAGGATAGACGGTGTGTGTGCAGTAGCTCTGCAAACCTTGTTCTGTGATTTCCAAACTATGTCTTTTGAGTTCGCTTGCGGGTGCCACTTCTATGAAGACCTGTGGTTTGTCAAGTCGGATTCGGGTTCCCAGACTTCTATCCGAGCGTGCCGTGTGGCTGCCCATGTGGGGGGTTCGAGGGAAGGAAGCGGCTGCCCCATCTGGCGCCGAGCGTTGAG
>JAJRZG010000218.1 GCA_024275365.1 Planctomycetota bacterium
CAGGTTGCCGGGCTTTCCAGCCCGCGTGCCCTCCACCCGACCAATGTCATGCCCACCCTCATCGACGGCGCCCTCACCGGCTGCACGATGGGCGAGATGACCCAAGCCATGGCAGACATCTACGGCCGCTACTCGGGGGGGCCGGAGTGGTGAGTGAAGTCTCACGACATCGTTACAAGGATTGGCCTGCGTTCATGGCAAGTATGGGAATATACGCTTCCAAGCGAACACATCTGCAACGGGGCTTTATATTTCGGGGGCAAGCCGACGCGACATGGCCGCTTCGCACTACGCTGGATCGCTATACCGATCCGCTGTTCATACCAGATCGCAAGGCTGTGTCGGCCCAACTACTCGATGCCTTCTTGAAGGAGAGCCGTGGTCTCCTCTCAGGAACGGAGGCTCTTTATGACGATCATAGTGCCACAGAATTTCTTGCTCGCCACCACGGCTTGCCAACGGCGATTATGGATTGGACCGAATCGCCATACATAGCAGCTTACTTTGCTATGGCAGATGTCATCCATGAAAAAGAGCAAGCTCCTAAGGACGTAACTGTTTGGGCACTAGATTTGAGTACAAAAGACCATTTAGATGACTCCAAGGCAATGATATTCTCAGAGTTAGTGGAAGTGATCCTTCCTCGATCGATGGCCGTAGATAATGAGCGGGCATTTGAGCAGCAAAGTGTATTCCTTCGAATCACAGATGATGAGCCGAAGCTCGAAACAGAACTGGGTATTTACTTGAGACGCTTTGATATTCCAGCGAGTGAACGGCTAGATGCGCTTCAGCAACTCGATCAAATGGGCATTAATCACCGAAGGCTATTCAGAAGCCTGGATGCTGCGGCCCAGACAAGCCAATGGCGAGTCAGTTGTATCGAAGGAATACTGAGATGACTGAGCGACAGAAGTCGGAATCTGATTCCCATACTTGGACAAACGAGGATGATCTTCGTCTCATTCATGAATACATTAGAGTCGGTGTGCCCGTGGATCATTTGGCCTACACAGAACACTTTGAAAAGCTGTATTCTGGATTAGTGGACAAAGCAGAAGTGCCATCACGCAAGGATGTGTTTCGTCGGTTGCTCAATCTGAGGAAACGCGGGAAAATACCTCGTTTATTCAAGCAATCAGAGGAGTAGATTGATTCGCCAGTACATGAAGACGCTCCAAGTGATTGAGTTCTTTTAATCTGGCTGCCATCACTCGCACCCTTCTCCTCCTCCCCAACTCCCTTTCCTCCCTGAGCAGTGATGCGTGTTTTGTGCCGGATACCGTTCGCCACCTGCCCGGTTCCTGGCCTGTCTTTCTGCCTTGCCTCCGCGAACTCCGCGGTCTTCGTGGTGCACTCCGCCATCGAACCACCCCGTGGGGCAGATGCACCGGCACTCGGAACGATCGTTCCCCCCGTCCAGAGCATCGAACCGGCCTCCGGGACGAGAATCCCGATCGTCGGGACATGCCTCCCGGCTGTCGGTCCAGCCAGCCCGGGGGGCGGTTTGGGCGTCCTGACGACAAAAACACCTGTTTCTCCGGCCGGTTCGTTCAAGTGGGGCCGTGCGAGGGTCGATGCTCCCGTCTGACGCACGCCGCTGGACGCCCCGACGGCGACCGACCGATCAGGAGCCCGCTCATGCCCGTTCTCCCCCGTACACGGCTTGACAAAATCGAGTGGTTCGAGCAGCGGCTTGACCCCCAACACGGCTGGCTCGCCGACCCCGGTGCGATCGGGCTGACCGCGCAGCAAGTCGCCGACCTTGCCGATCGGGTCGCCGCGGCGCGGGCCGCCTATGACGCCGCACAGCAGGCCCGCAACGCGAGCCTCAGCGCGACCGCCGCCTTCCATGCGATAACCGGCGACATGGAGGGCGATGGCCGCGACCTCATCGCGACGGTCAAGGCGTTTGCCGAGACGACCGACGACCCGGGCGTCTATGCCAGGGCCGATGTCCCGCCGCCGGCTGAGCCCACGCCCGCAGGCCCGCCCGCGCCCCCGACAAGTGTCACCGGAACCATCACCAGCGACGGGGCGGTGCGGCTGCGCTGGAAGGGCACGCTCTCGCACCGTACCTTCTACGAGATCTTCCGCAGGCTCGACGGCGAAGCCACCTGGACCGTCCTCGACTCGGTCGGCGAGAAGGCCTACCTCGACGCCTCCGTTCCCCCCGGCACCAGCGGCGTGCAGTACCGCGTCCGGGCCAAGCGGGGTCGCCACACCAGCGCCGCCAATGACCCGATTAGGCTGCGCCTGGGCGTCGAGCCACAGACGGGGAAACACGCCTTGCGTGTGGCGGCATAATGTCTCCGAACGCGGGGTTCGACCCGACACGGACGCGAATCCGGGGTGCCACCAGTCGCTGTCAAACCCACGACCTCATTCCTCACACCACCGTCAACGCAAACAGCCCCGCGACCGACCCGTGCTCTTCGAGCGACATGATCCACTCGCTGGCCTGCTTGCACCGCGCCTCGCCAATCACACCCTTGCCAAGAGCCGTAAACTTCACACCGATCTCGTCGGGGGTCATCGGGTCGCGGGGGTCGCCCTTGGGCACATCGACCCGCTTGGCATACGACTTGCCATCGGTCGTGGTGATGGTGACGCGGCTGGGCTGGAACTCGGGGAAAAGAGCCTCGAACTCCTCGTTAGCCACGACCTTCACCTTGTCCATCACCGGCTCGAGCGACTTATCCAGCACCCGCTCCTCCTTAAACTGGAGCGGCGTGACCATCCCATCGACCAGCCCAACCGCCATGCAGTACGGCAGCGAGTGGTCAGCCGTCTCTTTCGAATCAGGGCGGTACTTGTGGGGATCACCGAGGATATCCGCAGCCCGGGCGATCACCTCGACCTTGATCTCCGCGACATCATCAGCCTTGAGCCCATTCTCCTGCACGCACTTCATCATGGCTGTCAGCGGCGCATGGCTCAGGGCCTCGATCGGGAACGACTTCATGCCGCAGTCGAGGATGCGGTAGTGACACCCGGGACAATGCGGCAGATCCTTGCGGATGATGTCAGAATCAAACGCTGCGGGTTTGCCATCGTACATCACATGACTAAACACATGGTACAACCCTTCCTTACCATCGAAGATATGCTCTGGCCCCGAGTAGCCACGGGCGGCGAGCATGGCAGACTCTGCGCCCATGCGTGCCGCCCACGGGTCAACGGTGTTCTTCATGTTCGTGAGTTTGCCCGCAGTCACCGCACCGGGGCAGAAGGTACGCGAGGCCGAGATGCCAATCGCCTGGACCATCTGTTCGGGCGTGAGGTTGAGCAGCCTGCCGCAGGCGATGGGGGCCGCAAAGGCGGTGAGCGTCGCGTGGTGCCAGCCGTACTCGCGGATGCCGGGCAGCCCGAACTCGACGAGCCGTTGCTCGACTTCATAGGCGATGATGGTCGCCAGGATGAGGTCTTTGCCGGAGAGGTTCTTATATTCGCACAGGGCAAGGGGTGCCGCGATGATGTCGGACGGGTGCGAAGGGTCGGCCTTCCAGTAGATGTCGTTGTAGTCCATCGCCCGGATCATGTGGGCGTTGAGGAAGGCAGCATCGACAGGGTTGGTCTTGAAGCCGGAGACGAAGCAGGTGCAGGGGCCGTTGGGTGCCTCAGGGCCATTCATCTCTCGGTGATGGGCGAGGAGGATGGTGGCGTCTTCTTGCTGCGAGCCGCCGAGGGCGCACCCGACTGAGTCGTACCAGAAGAGCTTGGCTGCGTTGATGGCCTGGGGGCTGAGGTCCTCAAAGTTGAGGGCACAGGCCCAGTTGGCAAGGTCATAGGAGAGGAAGTCGCTGGTCTTGAACGGGGCGGACATGCTCGGCTCCTGAGGGGGGTCGGGGGGTGGGGGGGTGCAAAGAATGGCAGAAGTCTATTCGCGCGGGGTGGGTTTGGGAGTATATTTGGAACGAAATCGACAGCCCAGAGGAGGAGTGGAACTGGAATACGGAAAGTTCAGAGGCAGAGGGGAAGGAGAGAAGACCCTCGGAAGATTGAGGTGCCCCACGAACGACGGACACAGGGTTGGTGGCTATGCGGCCTCCTGACCGCGGCGTACCAACGGATGCACGAACGGATGGCCGAGTATGCGTTGGCATTCGAGCCGCAATCTATCCCGCTGTCGGGCGATCGATCCGCACAAACTTCTTCGGTTTGCCAGCGGGCTTTGCCTCGGCAGTTTGTGATGGTGAACGCGAGCCGGGAGTTTTTTTCGCCTTGGCAGAGGGCTTCCCTGTGGGCGCAGTCACAAGCTGCTCTTTCAAGTTTCTCACCGCATCCATCCGTACCGCGAGTTCATCGTCAAAGGCAGCAAGTGCCTGGCTCGCCCCTTCTGCGATTTCCCGTCCACGGTCGTCGATCAACTGGAGCTGCACCAGTGCCGATTTGAGCCGTGTTTCAGCGATGGTTGCCATGTGCTCGACAGACTTTGCCCGTTCCGAAGCGCCAGCGACCCGCCGTACCGCTTCGTCGGCATGGGCTTCAAGCTCATCTGCCATGCTTGAGGTTCGAGCCTTGATCGACGCGATCAGTGTCTCGATATCGGCGTGTGCCTCTGCCACTGCTGCGGTTGCTTGCGAGAGAGTTGCCCCGTTATCTGGGTGTGCCTCCATCTTCTCTGTCGTTCCCACTGCGGCTTCTGCTGTCGCGCGGCGTTCCTCGACGAGCGCCGTGAGCCGAGTGATTGCTTCCTCTGCCCGCGCATCAACCTCGGCGACCATGGTCCCAAGCACATCCTGCGCGGACCGGGTTGCTGTATCGAGCCGACTCTTGCACTCGGTGTCGAGCGCCGTGACAGCCGTTTTCGCTCGTGAGGTCAGTTTTCCGAGCCGAGCTTCCAGTTTCTTTGTCTGGTCAATTGCCTCATCAAAGGCGGCCTGCGCTTTCTGCAAAACCAAAGCTCCCTCGTTGGTCGCGTCGCGTATCGCAGCCGTGTCGCTTTCCTTGGCTGCGGCTTTCGCAGCCTTGGCGGCGGCTGTCTTGGCAGTCCGTGCCGCCTTGTCCGCGCGTTCGAGCGCCGTCTCTGCTTGTTCCAGTTTCTGATCAATCGTCGGGATCAGCTTCACCGCAGGCTTGAGCCTTTGGCTTGCTTTGGTGACGGTCTGGTGCAGTGTTTCTGCGACCGTCTCGCTCGCGGTCACGACTGCTTGCAACTGCTCGCGCTGGGCTGCTGCCCCCTCAAGCAACCCCCGCAGCGACTCGGCAAACTCAGCAAGCAGCGCAGCATCCACAACCCTCGGGCTGAGAAAGACCTCTTGGATGACCCCGGCCGAAGTCTCTTGGGTATGGTGCGTGTGCGTGGTGTTCTTGTGCATTGCAGTCCTCCCTGACCAGATGAGTCGATCGGCTTCCTCGCCCCCGTGCTCAACACCCAACTCTACGACACCGGAGATGCGTGGAGGCAGCGGTGAACCCCCGGCTCGCCTCACCCATCCCCCGACGCGTTATTCTAGAAGCCTGACCTCGCCGTCACCATCGACTTCTGCGAGCCCCAGTTCGACCAGGGCTTGCAGGGCCGCCTGCTGCTCGGCTTGCTTCTTGCTCTGCCCCCAGACCGCCCCAAACTGCTCATCCCCGATCTCGACGCACACCTTGAAGCACTTGGCGTGGTCGGGTCCCTTTTCATCGAGCGTGCGATAGCCCGGCGACTTCTCGAGCTGCTGCTGAGAGTGCTGTTGCAGCACGCTCTTAAAGTTCTGCTGGTGCCCGCTCTCGGCTGCCGCTTCGATGATCGGATCGAGGAGCGGCACCAGAAACCCCTCGGCGGCCTCGAATCCTCCATCCAGATAGAGCGCCCCGATCACCGACTCGAGCACCGCAGCCGAGAGCGACGGGGGCAGCGTCACCTGGCCCTGCATCCCCTTCCCGAGGATCAGTAACTTGTGCAGCCCCAGTGATCTGGTGATTTTGGCGCAGGTCCGCCGCGAGACGGCTGCCGACTTGATCTTGGTCATATCCCCTTCGAGCAGGTCGGGATAGAGGTTGAAGATCCGTTGGCAGGCGATGAGCCCGAGCACCGAATCGCCCAGAAACTCCAGCCGTTCGTTGCTGTCAAGGCGTTGGGATGCCACCGACGAGTGGACAAACGCCCGCTTGAGCAGCACAGGATCACTGAAGTGATACCCGATGATCGATTCGATCTGTTGTATAACTTCCTGTTCCACCGCGACCGCTCCCCGTTTCGGTCCGGGAGCCCGGGCCGGGTACGCCAATCCGTTGGCCGCGGAGGCTCGAAACCCGCACCGATCCGGCATCAATGCCAACCTGTGCGGCCCAGGAGCGAGCGTGGCCCTCAAACACAACCCAAGCACCCTACCAGATTTTGTGCCCCAGTGCCAGCACAAAGTGCTCACAATCCCACTTGCCCTCGGCTGACCCGCGCCTATCCTTGAGGCCCGGATGGGTGTCTTAGCACCTGCCGATCGGAGTTTGTTTGGAGACGACGCTATGACGACGCATTACACCAAGCGCAAGAGCACCATCAAGCGCAAGCGATTGATGGGCTTCCGGTCTCGGATGAAGACCAAATCTGGTCGCAAGATCATCAACAACAAGCGCCGCCGAGGCCAGATGCTCAACGCCGCCGAGCGATAAGCTCAGCCCAGACCCGTGTTCTTTCGTTGCAAGCCCGCCCGCGCGGGCTTGTCTGTTTTTTCCGAGCATCCACGATACCTCTGAGCGCCACGCGGAAGCGTGCGGGCCTTCCTGAACCCTGGGTGTGAGTGCCCCCTCACACACGCGAGGGAAACCGGTCCGACACGGACCGGCTCACTTTTGGTGAAATCACCCCCCCTCCCTTCCTCCCTCTTTCTCGCCGTCCGGATTCCCACCGTTTTACTCCGCACTTTGTATGCACCGCGTCCCTCGATCCACTACCATGCCCAAGACCAATCCCGCCAACCCCGGGCGGCCGACGCCACCGAACCCCTCACCGAGGCTGCGATGAGCGACCACAACTCAGACTCCAACGACCCTCTCACCCCTCATGAACACGCCC
>JAJRZG010000024.1 GCA_024275365.1 Planctomycetota bacterium
CTCAGCAGCCTTGGTGATGTCTTCGGTGATGTGGTAGATCACATCATAAGTCCGAATCTCGACCCGCTTCTGGTCGGCTGTCGTCCGGGCCTTGCTCGAGGCAATGACATTGAACCCGACGATGATCGCGTTTGACGCCTCAGCGAGAATCACATCGCTCTCGGTGATGCCGCCTACCGCCGAGTGCAGCACGCGGACCCTGATCTCGTCGGTCGAGATGCCCTCGACCTCGCTCTTGAGCACATCGAGCGAGCCCTGCACATCCGCCTTGAGGACGATCAGAATCTCCTTGACCTGGATATCGGTCATCTGTGTAAACAGCGAGCTGAGCGTGACCTGTGGCGTCGCGAGCTGCTGCTCGCGGTCGCGGTGGCGTCGTTGCTCGGCAGCCTGCTGTGCCTTCTTGAGGCTATCGACCACATAGAACATATCGCCCGCATCAGGAATCTGGTCAAGCCCCGAGACCTGCACGGGTGTCGGGGGTGAGACCTGTTTGATCCGCTTGCCGCGGTCGTCTGTGATATCCCGAACTCGCCCGAATGCCCGCCCGGCGACGACAAAGTTGCCGACCGAGAGCTGGCCCTCTTGCACGAGGATGTTTGCGACCGGGCCGCGACCCTCGACCATCTGCGATTCGATGACGGTGCCGCGTGCCGGGCCGCCAAAGTCGGCCTTGAGCTCGAGCAGTTGGGCTTGGTATTCAAGCACTTCGAGCAGTTCGTCGATCCCCGTACCTGCGGTGGCACTGGTCTTGATGACCTCGGTATCGCCGCCCCATTCGGTCGGGTTGAGTTCGTGCTCAGCAAGCTGGCCCAGGATTTTCTGGACATTGCTCGCGGTCGCCTCGGGCTTGTCGCTCTTGTTGAGCGCGACGACGATCGGGACCCCCGCCGCCTTGGCGTGGTTGATCGATTCGAGCGTCTGAGGCATCACGCCGTCCGCAGCCGCGACGACCAGCACGATGATGTCTGTGACATTGGCACCGCGCGAACGCATCTCCGTAAACGCCTGGTGTCCGGGTGTATCGACAAAGACGACATGCTTGGTCTCGTCGCCGACCTCGACGGGCACACGGAAGGCGCTGGTCGCCTGCGTGATGCCGCCCGCCTCGCCCTCGGCGACCTTGGCGTTGCGGATCTTATCGAGCAGCGAGGTCTTGCCGTGATCGACATGGCCCATGATGGTGACGACCGGCCCGCGTGGGCGCTCGTCGATCATGTCGCGTTTCTCGAACTGCTCGCTGACCATCTGCTCGGCACTCTTGGCCTCGACGACCTCGAGCTCGATGTTCCAGTCCATCATGATCTCTTGGGCCTGGCTGGTCTCGATGCCCGCGTTGATCGTCGTCATGATGCCCTGCATGAAGAGCTTCTTAACAATGTCAGCCCCCTTGACACCGGTCGCTGCCGAGAGGTCCTTGATCGTGAACGGCTCGGAGATGCGCACCGTGCCGCCCTCGTCCGAGGGCGTCGCCAGGCGGTCGGCCTGCTGGGCGCGTTTGGCCTGCTGGCGGCGCATCTTGAGATAGCCGCCCGCCCGCTGAAGCTTGGCTTCGCGCTCGGCGAGGTCCTGCTCGCTGAACTTCCCGCTCCCAGCCTCATCGCCCGAGGCCCCCCGCCTGCGCGAGGGAACCGCACCATCGCGTCGTCTGGTCGGACCACCCGGCCCACGGCGTGGACCACCGCCTCCACCACCACCGCCAGCGCCGCCACCGCCATAGCCACCACCGCCATACCCGCCACCACCACCGCCGCTGCGGGGAGCACGAGGGGGGCTGATGACTTCCGGCGCCTCGATGCGGACGACCTTGGGGCCGCTGAGCTTGACCGGGGTCCGATCAGAGAGTTGTGGCCCGGCAGGCTTGACCTCGGTCGGACGCAAAGGCACATTCATCTCTGCGGGTGTTGCCGGGACAGGTTCAGTTGGTGTGGGTTTCTCATCGAGCTGCGCCGCCTTGGTTGCTGGGGGCACAGCATCATCAGCCGCATCCTGCGCGGGAGCAGTGGTCGCCGCCGGCACAGCGATTGTCTCTGGAGTTTCAGAGACAACCGGTTCCCCAGCAGTCGTGCTCTCAACACCCGGCGCAACGACAGGGGGAACCTTCAATGGCTTGGGCTTGGCTTTGGTGGGCGGGGTTTCGGTGGTCGCCTCTTCAGGGGGCGCAGCGACACTCACAGCGGCCCCCCCGGCAGATGCATCCTCAGCGTCCTTGGCCTTTGCCTTGCGGGCTCGCTTGGGTGCGATCCGGACTGTTTCCAGATCAACCTTCTCGGTGTTTTCGACAGCGGTGTGGTGCGAATCATCACCACCAAACCACTCCCGGATCGTGGCTTCAAGGCCCACCGATACCGTCGACATATGGTTCTTGATAAGCGTCTCAGGAATCCCCTCCGCGCGGCACTTGGCGACCACGACCTTGGATTGGACCTTCAACTCTTTCGCGACTTCAAAGCCTCTCTTGGCCAATACAGGCTCCAGATCACAGAAAAACAGGTCTCGGTTCTGTCAAGCCAACCAGCGCATTCCGACGCGGGTCAGCAGTATCTCAACTCAGGCCTCGCCATCCCCACGGCTGAGGATGTCCGCTGCACGGGCATCGGCATCGGCCTCGGTGGTCACCGATTCACCCTCGGGCTCGGCTGTTCCCTCAGCAGGTGTTTCCGGGATGGGCAACACACTCGCGCCAAGGATCGCTGCAGCAGCAATCTCCGGGTCCACCTCGCTCTCGGGGTTTGTAAGATCACCAGAAAGCAACTGACGGGCAGCCTCCTCCTCGGCCTTGCGCCGTTCGAGTGACTCTTCTTTGTCCTTCTTCTGCTGCTCGGCGACGACCTTGGACCGCTCAGCCGCCATCTCCATGATCTTCTCGCCGATCTCGGTCTCGATCTCCAGCTCGGTCGTCAGCACCTCGATGCCGACCTCTTCAAGATCGAACACGCTGACCATACCAAGAGCTGCCAGGCGATCAACCTGCTCTTCGGTGATCCCCTCGACACTCTGGAGCGTCTCGGACATGATCTCGAGCCCCTTGTTGAACTCCTCGGGTGTGAGAATGTCTACATCCCATCCCGTAAGCCTCGCAGCCAGGCGGACATTCTGTCCTCGCTTCCCGATCGCCAGGCTCAGCTGATCGTCACGCACCACGACCGTCGCCCGCCCAAGTTCAAAGCACAGGCTGATCTCGGCGACCTCGGCCGGCTTGAGGGCGTTGGCGATGAGAATCTGGCTCGATTCGTTCCACCGCACGATGTCGATCTTCTCGCCGTTGAGTTCATCGACGATGTTTTTGATTCGGCTGCCCCGCACCCCGACGCACGCCCCGACCGCGTCCACCTTCGAGTCGATCGAGCTGACCGCGATCTTGGTGCGATACCCAGCCTCGCGGGCCATCGCCTTGACCTCGATCACCCGCTCGGCAACCTCGGGTACCTCGACCTCGAAGAGCCGCTTGATAAAATCGGGGTGGCTCCGGCTCAGCACGATCTTGACCTGGTTGCCCACATCACGGACATCAAGCAGATAGCACCGCACCCGGTCGCCCGGCATGAACTGCTCGCCAGGGATCTGCTCGCTCCGAGGCATGAACGCCTCTGCCCGATCCACCGTGACGACAAGCGACCCGCCCTCATACCGCTGCGCAGCACCCGTGACGATCTCGCCGATACGCTTGGAAAACTCCTCGAATGTGCTGTTTCGCTCGTCCTCGCGGAAGCGTTGGATCATGACCTGTTTAAATGTTTGTGCAGCAATCCTGCCAAACTCTTAAGGCGGCATATCGAGCGGTTCGCCGTGACGATAGAGCTGCATCTCGCCATTGAGCGGGTCGATCGAGCAGGTGAACTCCTCAGCATCAAGCGTGTTGAAGTAGCGACGCGCCGCCGAGACCATCGCCTGCTCGAGATCAGCAATCAGCAAAGCCTTATCGATATTTCTGTCTCGCGCGATCGAATCGAGTATGCGCATCATTTCGCTGGTATTCACGCCGCTGCTCCTGGATGTCCTGCTCTGAACGCTGTTCAGATATCTGGTTGTCTGCCGGGCAGAGCCCGACGGTCTCGTCTGCAACTGATCTCTTGTTCTAAAAACGAATAAGCCACGCGCGTCGTAAAAAGACGCCGGTGGCTTCCAACTGGCAGCAGGGGAAAACCCTCCCGCCGGACCCGGATGGGCAGTCCTCCTACTCCATGGAGGAACCCTCCGCTCGGGCTGGAACCTCTCGGCACAGACCCAAGGCACGAGCGCACGAATGGCTCGTCCAGTCAGCCACCATGATGGGACTCAAAATCCACCATGATCCGATCCTCAAAAACCGCCGACGCCCCATTGCGCCGCCGCCAATACGCACAACTGTAGCTTGCCCCACGCGGTTGGGTCATCCCCAGCAGGGTCTGAGGGCGGATTGCTTGCCCGATCGCCAGGTTCGCCAGCCCCTCCGACCACCCGCAGAGCCAGATTCCCCCGGTGCTGACCCACCTCAGCCCTGAACTTCTTCTCGCCCTCGATGAGGACGCTGATTGGCTCAGCAGCCAGGGCATCCGTCGAGAGAATATCCCCGACAGCCATTGTTGCCAGGTCACGCATCGTGATGGTCGTCTCGGCGAGCAACCCCGTGACGGCGACAGATGCCTGCCCCAAGCCGCGAGTGATCCGTTGCTCCGCAGCGTCTGATTTCTGGCTCTTGGCAGCACTGAACCAGCTCTGAGCGCTGAGTTCCTCAACCACCGGCTCGATCACATTGTACGGGATACACAGGTTCAAGGTACCCGCCCGGTTTGCTGTTTTCAGCTCAAACCCCAGCACCACCACGACCTCGTTGGGTGGCACGATCTGCACCAGCTGCGGGTTGCTCTCGGTTGCAACGATCGAGAACTCCATCTCCCTGACGCTCGCCCAGGCTTCTGAAAGAGCGGCAAGCCCGCGGGTGGTCACATTCTCAATCAGCCGGGTCTCAATCAAAGTCATCGGCCTCTGGGGGATAAACAGGTCCTTGCTCGTTCCCCCAAGCAGCCGATCAATAATTGGATAAATGATCAGCGGGCTGATTTCCATGCACATCTGCCCTTCCAGCTCGCTTGCCTCAATGAGGTTAAAGCTGGTCGGGTTGGGGAGCCCGGAGATAAACTCCGAGTAGGTCATCTGTTCGCAGGTCGCGACCCGGATCTCAACAATCGCGCGCAGAAAGCCGGATAACGCAGCCCCGAAGTTGCGGGCAAAAGCCTCGTGCAGCGTCTGCAAGGCACGCATCTGGTCCTTACTCACCCGCTCGGGACGCTTGAAGTCGTAGGGGCGCACCTCGATCGGCTCGTCGTGGCGGTGCCGACTAAAGATCGAAACACTCGAATCGTCAGCCTCATCAGTGGGGGTGCTGTCCGCAGCCAACAGGGCATCGATGTCACTTTGGTCAAGAACTTCCATCGTCAGCAGCCTGATCCTCTCCTGAGCATCCCACCCGGGGGAGTTCGACGGGTAGTTCGCCCCTCCGGGGCGATTCTTCTTCCGAGGCGATTTTTAAGGCACTTCACCCTCTCAAAGACAATCCCGATCCTGTTCTACCCACCCTTTCCGGGGTGAAGCTGGGCCGATACGGTAACACACGCCCGCAGAGACCCGATCCGAGGCGTATATCGGAAAGGTGGACCTTGAGGCTTGAGGCTCTCGCTAGACTCTTCGTTTCCGATCCAACCACCAGCGGAATACTCCGCAGCCTTTCGCTGTCCAATCATCTGTCATGCCGATTCTCTCCCTCAACCGTTCGTCTTCACATGTTCTCGGTCTTTACTTTGCCTTCCTACTGCTGGCTGGGCTCGGTATCGACTCTGCAAGAGCCCAGTCTGACAAGTTCGGCACAGACTTCTCCAGCCTCGGCCAGGCTGCCCAGACTGCCAATGTCGTCGTCTCGATCGAGCCCTCCGACACCACGATTGCCCCCGGGGGGCAACTCGTCCTCGCGATCACCCTCAACCACAAGCCCGGCTGGCACGCCCATACTAACGACCCCAAGCTCCCCCTTGCCTGGGAGGAGATCGGGTTCGTCGCCATTCCGACCACGATCGAGATTTCCGGTCCCGAGGGCATAGCCGTCGGCGCGATCCAATGGCCGAAGGTCCACACGATCGACCTCGACCTCACAGGCTCGGGCACCCCCGAGCCCTACGGCGTCTTTGAGGGTCGAGCGACCGCCTTCGTCCCCGTCACCCTCCCCGCCGACGCAGCCGGGAGGGTCGAACTGGTTGCCAAGGTGGGGTATCAGGCGTGCGACGACACCACCTGCGATCGGCCCCAGATGGAATCGCACCCCGTCGAGATCGCCATCGACCCGGCCGGCCCGACCGAGCCGATGCTTGCCGCTGCGATCTTCGCCGACTTCGATCCGGCCATCCTCGACGAGCCCCCACCTGTCACCCCATCCTCTGATACCCCCCCCTCCGAGACTCCCGCGGCCGGGGGCAGGATCGCTGGCGAGACCGTCCCGATCAGTTTCTTTCGGCTGCTCGTCGTCGGGCTCTCCGGTGCGCTGGGTGGGCTCATCCTCAACCTCACCCCCTGCGTGCTGCCAGTGATCCCGATCAAGGTGATGACCCTCGTCAAGCATGGCGGCGAGCGACGCGCCCGTACCCTCATGCTCGGCGGCTGGATGGCTCTTGGGGTCGTCACCTTCTGGGTGGTGATCGGGCTCCCGATGGCCTTCCTCAACACCGCCTTCGATCCCTCCCGGCTTCTGTTCGGAAACTGGTGGGTTACGCTCAGTCTCGGGCTGCTCATCGCCCTCCTCGGCGTCGGGATCATGGGGCTCTTTACGATCAACCTGCCCCAGTCGGTCTACGCGATCAACCCCAAGGCCGACACGCCTCACGGCTCGTTTCTCTTCGGCGTGATGACGGCCGTGCTTGGCCTGCC
This sequence comes from Planctomycetota bacterium, assembly GCA_024275365.1. GTDB lineage: Bacteria > Planctomycetota > Phycisphaerae > Phycisphaerales > UBA1924 > PNC22. The sequence goes on from JAJRZG010000024.1 coordinate 6,898, forward strand.
CTGCTTCGGCTTTGTGGCTGGCGGGTTGCTGATCGGAGGAGCCACGATGCCCCCGATCCAGATCATGGCCGTCTTTGGTGGGCTGGGGGTGGGCATGGCCTCGCCCTATCTCGTGCTCGCCGCCTTTCCCAAACTGGTCGAGCGCATCCCCCGGACGGGCCCGGCCAGCGAGCTGGTCAAGCAGGTGATGGGGCTCTTGATGTTCGCAGCTGCAGCCTTTTTCATCGCGGTCGGCACCTACATGCTCATCCTCGAAATGCCCTGGTTGGCGACCAATATGAAGTGGTGGCTCGTCGAGCTCTTCATCGGGGCGGCCGGCGTGTGGCTGGTCTTGCGGACCTTCCAGATCACCCGTCGGGCCGGGCCTCGGGTCGTCTTTACGCTGGTGGCTCTGGCGGGGGTGCTGGGGATGGGGTGGTTAGCAGCCGGTTCGACCACCCAGTCCAAAGTCGAGTATCTTGCCCGGGCCTCGGTGGCTGAGAGTGACGAGTATGTCCTCGGGACCTGGAACCACTACACCCCGGCCCGTTTCGAGAAGGCACTCGCCGACGGCAAGGTGGTGATGATCGACTTCACGGCCGAGTGGTGCCTCAACTGCAAGGCGTACAAGCGGGCGGTTCTCGATCGCGACCCGGTCAAGTCTCGCCTCCAGGCTGGGGATGTGGTGGCCTTTGAGGGGGATACCACGCTCGCGACCAGCTCGGCCAGTATGCTGATGGAAGAACTTGAGGTCACGGGCATCCCACTCCTGGCGATCTGGGGGCCGGGGATCGAGCAGCCGTTGTTCTCGACCCAGGCGACGGGTGCCGAGGTGGTCCGCCGGATCGACCAGGCTCTTGGGGTCCGGGAAACGGCCTCGCAGTAGGCCCTGAGGCAGCATCCACACCCTCAGACAGGCAGTTTGGTTGACAGGTCGGTGATCCCGGGCTATTTTTCGAGGCTCTGGGGCCGAGGTCTTGGGGCGACAATCTGCGGGTGTAGCTCAGTGGTAGAGCGTCACGTTGCCAACGTGAATGTCGTCGGTTCAAGTCCGATCACCCGCTTTGTTGACCGCCGGTGATGAGAGTCATCGGCGGCTGTCGTTTTGGAGAGAAGAACGATTGAGCCACTGGACGGGGACCAGTCGCCGCTGGACATGCTGCTCTGAGCAGGTCGGTGCAGAATCGGCATCATACGGATCCCGCGTGAAACTCGTGCGTCAATGCGGGGGTGGGGGGGGAGTGAAAGAGGGAGAGCCGTGCCTCCAGTCATTTCCGCGTTTGGCCATGCGTCGAACAGAGCCGCGAGCGCAAGCGACCGGTTTCGGTGGCTCGGCATGTGGCAGCACACACCACCCCGTCGCTTGCACTCAGGGCTCTGTTGAGCCTGCCTTCCCGCTGCGACACACGAGAATTATCCGGGATGCGTATAACGCACCGTCTTTGCAAAGCCAAAGGACGATGGCACAGGGTGCTGTTATGCTGGGCAGTGTGGTCGGTGCTGCCCGCTGGGTGAGTACCCGGGGGTGCTGACAGCAAGTGTACGACCCCTCAGCCGGGCGGGTGCCTCTGGACAAGGTCCAGTGTTGGGTCGGCCGTCATGTCTGGTGGGTCGTGGTATATCCGTATTGGTCTTCGACCAGTGGCGCCCGCAAGGTCGCCGCAGCACCCGGCTTGGATGCCCTTTCGTGAACGGATCGGGCTTGTGACTTGCCGTAGTTTCCAGTAGCATGGGGTGAAAGGCTCTGTTTGGTCTGGCCTCTTGCTGCCCGAACTCTGAAAGGAAGACTCATGCCGCTGGTCGGTCAACTCTTTATCGTGTGCATCGTGGCGGTCGTGGTCGCGGTCGTTGTGGTATTGGTCTTGAAGGCGGTTGGTCTGGACGAAAACGCCAGCCTCATCGCGGCTATATCAGCAAGTATCGCCAGTTCCACAGCGATGGTGCAGCTTCAGGCTGGTGCAAAGAAAGAGGCGGTAAAGGAGTGATGGATGAGTGGTTGTTCGAAAACAATGGTTCCTGACACCTTTATTCCCCCCTTTATTCCCCCACCTTTATTCCCCTTTATTCCCCCAGAGGGGTGCCACCGACCTCGGCTTTGAGAGGTCGGTGCCAGACTGGTCGCTTGCACCGACCTCCCAAGGCGGAAGTCGGTGGCACGGGATTACAGGGTCGGTGGCACCCGCCCAAGAAGTGATGAGTGGGAGAATGGTTCCTGACATACCCTGTAGAGAGGTATCCCGAATGACTGAGTATCGCAGAATGTCCATGTTCATTATTTGGCTGTTATCCATCGTATTCACGATATGCGGTGCCGCGCGTCTCGCTACGGCTCAAGTGCAAGAGGATGCACGGGTCGTGAAAGAGGACGGCACCGAGTACATCGGGAGCCTGAAAGATGGTCTGCCGCACGGCCAGTGCATGGTCATCTGGCCGGATGGTGCGAAGTATGTTGGCGAATGGAAGATGGGAGTTGTGTCGGGGCACGGAACGCACACATATCCGAACGGTGACAAGTACATCGGCGACTGGCACGAGGGAAAGAGATCAGGGCACGGCATTGAGACCAGTCCGGACGGGTGGAACTATGTCGGCGATTGGAAGGACAATATGAAGCACGGGGCGGGTGTGTACATGTCCTCTGCGGGGGAAGTGAAACGAGGCGTTTGGAGGGATGGGGTCTTCCAGGAAGGCTCGGAGACGCAAACATACTCCAATGGCAATGTTTATGTTGGCACAATGCGCAACAACCTACGACATGGGTTTGGTGCCTACGCCTACGCGACCGGCGGAAAGTACATTGGCGAGTGGAAGATGGGTAAGAAGCAAGGGCAGGGGACTTTCACTTGGGCGAACGGGGACACATACATCGGTGCGTGGAGGAACGGCAAACAGAGTGGGCTGGGAACGCTCACATTTGAGAGCGGCACGACATATGTCGGCGAGTGGAGGAACGGATTGAGATCAGGGCGCGGCACTGAGACCAGCCCGGACGGGCGAAAGTACATTGGCGAATGGAAGGACGGAAAGCGCTCAGGGCGCGGTGTTTACACATGGCCTAACGGGGAGTTCTATGAGGGCCAGTGGGAGGGGGGAGAGATCAACGGGGACGGATCGCTGACCTCGGCGAGCGGCCAAGTCACGAGCGGCTACTGGTTTAAGGGCGAGCTCCTGAAGAGCGGAACTTTCGAGTACATGGGTGGCTCTTACACGGGAATATATCGCGGCAATCTTCGTGTGCCGAGTGGAGAAGTCAAGCGACTGTCTCTACATGACCTGGCGACGCTGAAAATCAATCTTCCTATGCCGCATGGGGAAGGCATGTGGCGAGGAGCCAATGGTGATGCGTATATCGGTGAGTGGAAGGAAGGAGAGAGGTCGGGGCAAGGCACCCAGACTTGGGAGGACGGGCGGAAGTATGTCGGTTCGTGGAAGAATGACAAGCAGAATGGCAAAGGGACATTCACTTGGGCGGACGGCAGCAACAAGTATGTCGGCGATTGGAAGGAGGATAAGAGATCGGGGCAAGGCACCCAGACCGACGCGGACGGGCGGAAGTATGTCGGTTTGTGGAAGAATGACAAGCTGAATGGCAAAGGGACATTCACTTGGGCGGACGGTCGCAAGTATGTTGGCGATTGGGTGGAGGACCACATGAGCGGCAAGGGGGTCTACACCTGGCCAGATGGATCGACATTTTCCGGCACCTATCTCATGGGCAAGCGGAATGGAGAGGGCATCCTCAAGTCGGCGGACGGCCAAAAACGCTTCGGCATCTATAAGGACAACAAACTGGTCTAAGGGACCGAAAGACTCCTGGCCAAGCCCAAGCCGCCCCCGCGGGTGTGCCATGTATGCCGCGACAAGGGCTGGCCGTTCGGCTACAAGAAAGGGAAGGTCACGGTACATCGAAATCAGGTTTGTACAATCTGCGGGGGTAGTGGCGGCATCGTAACTAGTTGTTCTGGGTGCGGCGGCAGCGGAACGAGCTTAGCATTAGTGTGGGTGACATGCCAAACCTGCGGTGGCGATGGCGAGATCGACTAGCCGGGTGCCATGTTCACGGCTCGACGGGACCATGATTGACACCTGTTGACGCCTCGGATCGTGGCCACCCAAAGCTGTGGTCACGGCACCCTGTTCTGTCTTGGCTCCGCCCCCTCCGCAGCGTCCTCTCCCCGGCAAGGCTCCGGTCGAATAGGCTGGGGGCATGATGAATCACATCCAACACCCGCTCCTGCTCATCGGTGGCGGCAACATGGGCCGAGCGATTGTCGAGGGGGCGATTGGGGCGGGGGTGCTCGCGGGGGTTCGGGTTGTCGTGCTCGACCCCGACGCTGCCAGGCACGCGCCCTTTGAGGCTGTGGGGGCTGGCTGCACGGTCTCGACTTCTGACGCCCTCGCTCGCCTGGATGCCCTCGAAACTGCCTTCGGCTCTGGGGAGGTTGCCACACCCGGCATGATCCTCCTGGCTGTCAAGCCGCAGGTGCTGGGGGTGGTGGCCGAGGCGATGCACGAGGCTGTCGGGTCGTCCTCATCTGCACGCCCCCGGCTGGTGCTGTCCATCCTTGCTGGCACGCCGACCGATCGGTTGGCCGAGGCGATCGGGGGCCGGGTGGTGCGTCTGATGCCCAACACTCCGGCGCGGATCGGTCTGGGGATGACAGCGATGTGCCCAGCGACGAGCGAAGGTGCGATCCCCACAGCCGACGATCTCGCAACAACTCGCACGCTCTTCGAGGCGGTCGGCCGGGTGATCGACCTTCCCGAGGACATGCTCGATGCCTTTACCGCCGTCGCTGGCAGCGGCCCGGCGTATCTCTTTCATCTCGCTGAGGGCATGGCTGCTGGTGCTGAGGCTGTGGGGTTTGATCGCACGCAGGCTCTTGATCTTGTGCGTGCGACGATTGCGGGTGCTGCGGGGTTGCTCGAAGCAGCGGCTGAGACCGACCCTGCTGACCTCCGCGCGATGGTGACGAGCAAAGGGGGGACGACGGCTGCGGCTGTGGCGGTGCTGGAGGCGCGGGCGGTGCGAGAAGCCATGCGCGAGGCGATTGTTGCGGCGAGGGATCGGGGGCGTGAGTTGGCTGGCGGGTGAAGGTGAAGTCTGTGTCGCACACGAAGACCGTGTTGCACGCGAAGATTGCGAAGGGCTCGAAGAGAGACAGAAAGGCAGGGGGAAGGCAGAACACGGAGGCTTCGAAGGGGGACGCCGAGTGCGCGGAGAAAGGCCAGGGGGGAGAGGGGTGATGAACGGGGGTGTGCCCCTGGTGTGGGAGAAAGGAGTTCGCGCACGGCTCGGAGAGCCGTGCCACCGAATCAACACACGGCTTTCCTTCTAACTACGCCGTACACTCTCTGCATGGCACCCGCCGCGAAGCATACCGCCAAGACCTGGACTACGCGCGAGCTTCTTGCCTGGATGAAGGGGGCGTTCCTCAAGGCGGGGATTGATTCGCCTCAGTTGTGCGCGGAGATGCTGCTTGCGCATGTGCTTGGGTGTGAGCGGCTCAAGCTGTATACCGAGCCGGATCGGCCTGCGGCACCGCTTGAGCGGCAGAGCCTGCGGGACCTTGTTGGGCGGGCACTCAAGGATGAGCCTGTCCAGTACCTCGTTGGGGAGGGGTGGTTCTTCAGCATGGCGTTTGCGGTTGATAAGCGGGTGCTGATCCCGCGGCCTGCGACGGGGACGATTGTTGAGCATGTGCTCCAGCACGCGCGGGCGACGCCTGGGTTTGGGGGTGAGCCGGACGGGCGGTTTGGGGAGGGGGTTGTTGTTGCGGATATCTGCACTGGGTCTGGGTGTGTTGCGGTTGCGATTGCCAAGAACATGCCGGGGGTGCTCGTGGTTGCGACGGATATTTCTGTTGGTGCGCTCGAAGTCGCTGCTGTCAACGCCCAGAGGCACGAGGTTGCCGATCGGGTCGACCTGCTTGAGGGTGATCTGCTCGGGCCTCTGGAAGCGCACCCCGTCGCAAAGGGGAAGGGGTCGTTGCACTACCTCGTGAGCAACCCGCCCTATATCCCCGACGATGAGTGGGAATCGGCCGATCCCGAGACCGGCGTGCAGGCGAATGTGAAAGACTACGAGCCGACAATCGCGCTGCGCGGCGGCAGGGACGGGCTCGACTTTGTGCGCCCGCTGCTGACCGAAGGGCCGGCGTATTTGTGTGGTGGGGGTTTGTTGCTTGTCGAGGTCGCCGCTTCGCGCGCAGCAGAAGCCAAAGCGATCGCCGAGGCCAACCCGATGCTGGAGGCGGTGCGTGTGCTCAAAGACTTTGAGGGGCATGCGCGGACGATTGTTGCGAGAAGGTCGGGTTCGATATAGAGCCGCTGTGACGCCCGCACAGCCAGGATGGCTGTGGCACGGTTCGGAGAACCGTGCCACCGTGCTCATCCCTTGACCATCCGCCAGAGCATCCCGAGTGCGAGGGTTCCGAGTGGAAGGCCCGCGACCAGTGCCCAGCGGAGGGCACTGAGGGTGCCGGGGCTGATGGAACCGACCAGTGGGGTTGCTCTTGCGCCTGCTGACTGGGCGATGAGTTCGTCTTCACCTGCGAGCCAGAGGACGGCTGCCTCGAAGAGTTCGGCGTTGCCGGGGGAGACGAGGGAGAGGCGGCCGTCGGTTTCTTGACGGGCAAAGGCGATCGGGTCTGCAAACCATGCGTTCGAGCCGACGACCACGACGCGGCCTGCCCGCACGCCTTGGGGCTGGTCGGTGCGTTCGGCAGCGAGGGCGACTGTCCAGGGGCCGCCGCGTTGATCGATGTCTTCGTTATAGATGGGCAAGCCCGGGATGAGCCCTCGCTGTTCGCGGGGGGTCTGCCAGAGGGGGAGCCATTGTGATTCGCCCCAGATGGATGGGTCATTGTCAGCCACGAGCAGTGGGGTTGTGTGCCATGAGGTGTTGGTGTTTGCGGTGATTGCCACCGGCCAGGAGAGGGTGGTGCGCAGGTTGCGGGTTGCTGCGAGGATCGGGTGTGAGCCAGTGTTTGCGCGCAGAGTCATCTCGGTGAGGACTTGTCGGGTGCGGGTGTCTGAGACACTTTTGAGGAGGGGCGTGTCGGTTGCGATGGTGAGACCGAGTTGCGTGAGTGGGGCGGTGATGGGGTCTGCCTCGCCATAGGAGGGGAGGATTGACGGGTTGACGCTGAGCAGCACCGCTTCGCGGCGTTCGAGGAGGAGGGCGACGGCCCGACCCAGGGCGGGTGCCCGTTCTGGGCCTGCGAGGTCGTCCTGGTTGCGGGCTGAGGCGGATGAATCGGGGCTGAGGATGACGAAGACGACGGGGCGGATGGCATCGGGGTCGAGGGTGGTGAGTGTTGGTGGTTCGGGGTTTTGTGAGGCGGTCCATTCTGTCAGGTCTATACCCCGGGTGCTGAGGCGTTGTCGGATGCCGGTGAAGAAGCCGGCGCGGTCAAGGATGGGCTGGCTCTCGCCGTGGGTGAGGACGACGATTGGGTGTGCGGTGGAGAGGGTGGATGCGACGGCGTTTGCGAAGAGTTCCTCGGCTTGGAACCGGACATCGCCGATGAGGCGTGAGCCGTCGGAGGCGACGACTTGGGGCTCATAGAGTGCGGCGATATCGATGCCTGTGACGCCTGTGCCCGGCGGGCCGATGACGAGAGCGACCTCTGCAGAGCCCAGAGCCTTGGCGACACGGAGGACATCAAGCCGGGGGAGGCGTGAGAGGGTGTCGATATCGCGGGCAAGAGTGTCTCGGAGGGTGCGGGCTGTGCGGGCGATGGTGTCAGCGGTCGAGGCGGTGGATGGGGTGCCTGTGCCTGAAGCTGCGAGTTGGTCGAGGAAACCTGCGAGTGCTTCGAGTTCGTTGGCTCTGAGTTGGAGGGTGTTGCCCAGTGCGGCTTCGTGGTCGTGGAGTGGGGGGATGGGGAGTGTCGGGTCGGGCTCTGAGAGGGCTGTGAGTGCCCGGGTGCTTGCGGCTGAGAGTTGCTGGCTTATAGAGCGGGTGAGGGTGGCCCACTGGCCGAGGGCATTGGCAGTGGGGTGGGTGTTTCGCCCGCCAGTCTGAGTAGTGGGGTGGGCATCTTGCCCGCCAGAGTCCTGTGCATCCGAGGCGGGCGAGACGCCCGCCCCACTGGGGGTGGAGATTGTGTCTCGCAGGCTGCGCAGTGTGGGGGTGATCTGTTGATCGAGGGTCGCGGCGACGGCGGTTGCCCGGGCGGCGGCGTGTTGCATCGCGGCGATATGGGTGTTGATGCCCTCCTGCTCGCGTGCTATGAGGCGGTCGAGGAGGCTGCCGAACTCGACCTGCCCCTGAGCTGAGCCGACATCGATCTCGCTTGTGCGAACGGAGCCGGTGTGTTGGAAGAGGTCGAGGACATCGGCAACTGTCCGTCTTGACCAGGGTTCGAGCGCAGCAACATCGACCGCGACGACGATCTCGACATCGCCGAGCATGGATGCCCGATCGAGGACGGCGAGCGTGCGGGGGGCGAGTTGCTGCTCGCGGGTGGTTGTGACATCGAGCCTTGCGTTGTAACGGTCGCCGAGACGGATCACGACGGCTGTTGCAGCGAGTGTCAGGGCAAGCAGCAGCGAGCTGATGCCGAGCCCGGTGAGTTGTCGGCGTGGGGTGCTCATCGCCACCTCCGCGAGGCAAGGCCGGTGTGGGCGAGCATGAGGAACAGAGCGGTGCCTGCAGAGAAGAAGACGATGTGAGCGGTGTCGATGATGCCTCGGGCAAAGTCGCCAGCGCGGGCGCTGATAGAGACCGCGTTGATGACGGCGCGGCCCCAGTCTGGGAGGGCTTCGGGGGAGACTGTGCCCAGGAGCAGGAGACCGAGGATGGGGAAGAGGGTGGCGAGGTAGGCGAGGGTCTGGCTGCTGGTCATGGAGCTGACCGCGGTGCCGATGGCGAGGTAGAGAGAGCCCTGGAGGATGAGGCTGCAATAGCCCGCGAGGATGGGGCCGGGGTCGGGCTTGGGGTCGCTGACGATGAAGAGGAGGGTTGGGTAGATGAGGGTTGGGGCGAGCATGCACGCCATGAAGAGCCAGGCACCGAGGTACTTGCCCAGGATGATGCCGATGTCTGAGACGGGGGCGGTGAGGAGTGGTTCGTCTGAGCCGGTGCGGTGTTCTTCGGCGAGGAGCCGCATGGAGATGGCGGGGGCGACGGGCATGAGGAGCCAGGCAGAGATGCCGAAGAAATCGCGGAGGCTTGCGGGAGCGCCGGGGGTGAGCGTGAGGGCGAAGACGGAGGCTGTGAGGAGGAGGAAGAGGGCGATGACGACCCACCCGACGGGGAGGCGGAACATAGATGAGAGCTCGCGGCGGGCGATGGTAAGGATCGCGTTCATATCAGTGGGTCGCCTCCGCATGGTGCGGGGTAGATGTTGCGATCGTCTCTGGCGATTCGATGAGGTCCATGAAGACCCGTTCGAGCGAGGGCTTGACCTCTCGGAGTTCACGGAGTGCGATACTTGCTGAGGCGGCTCGGCAGGCGATCTCCGGCCTTGGGTCTGGGGCACTTGGGAGGGTGTCGATGGTGAGGATTGTCCAGCCGGGGTCTTTGGTCGGTTTTTGCATGATTGCCCGTACCCCACACACATCACCCAGACTTGCTTGGAAGGCTTGCAAGTCACCCTGGACCTCGACGACCAGCTGAGGGGCGGTGTGTTGGGCGAGCAGATCGCCCAGTGTGCCATCGGCCAGCTTTCGGCCGCCAGCGATCACGATCAGGCGGGTGGCGAGGCGTTCGACCTCGGGGAGGATGTGGGAGCAGATAATCATGGTTCGGTTTTCGGCGAGCTCGTGGACGAGTGAGCGGGTCTCACGGATCTGTGAGGGGTCGAGCCCGTTGGAGGGCTCATCGAGGATCAGTACTGGGGGGTTGTGGAGGAGTGCAGAGGCCAGGCCGACCCGTTGGCGGTAGCCCTTGGAGAGGTGGCCAATGCGTCGGCGAGCGACGGCGGCGATACGGCAGCGGTCCATGACCTGTCCGATAGCCTTGGCCCGAGCCCCTCTGGGGAGGTGAAAGAGCCTTGCCCGGTAGTCGAGGAAGTCAATTACACGCATTTCTGGGTAGAGGGGCGCGGATTCTGGGAGATAGCCGATCCGTTGGCGTACTTCGAGCGAATCGGTCTGGGTGTCATAGCCGTCAATTCTGACGGAACCCTCGTCAGGGGAAAGGTAGCTTGTGATCATGCGGATTGTGGTGGACTTTCCAGCCCCGTTTGGGCCGAGCAGGGCGACGACTTCCCCGGGCTCGATGGTAAAGCTCATGCCACGGACCGCATCGACCCGACCAAACGACTTTTGTATTTCTCGGACGAGAATCATGGATGTTTCACAGTCCTTCGGTGGCACGGTCCGATGTTGAAGCTACAAGAACAGAATCTGGGTCGCCGATGGGGCGGGTCTGGACGAGAGGCTAGAGTATCTCCGGAGGAAACGCTGAGCGTATCGGGAGCAATGTCGAAGCCCAAGCTACTTATTGTCGGCGGCTCGGATGTCCCGGCTGAAGAACTCAGCCGGCGGCTGGGCGATCAGTTCGATGTTGTGATTGACCCGGGGGGGGGCATCTCGGCCCGAATCGCCCGGTGGGACTGGGGAACCAGCCTCGGGGCATACCCCGGATTCTCACCCTGCGGAGCTGTTGCTCAACGCTATCGGGGAGGGGGCCTGCCTGGTCGAGGAGGGTGGGGAGGAGGTCTGGTCGAACGATCGGTTTAAGGCACTGAGCCCTGCGATCCATGAGCGGGTCCGGGCGTGCTATGTGGAGGCGGCGACAGCCCTGACCCAGCCCGACGGGCTGCTGCGGGGGGCTGGGGGGGCGACCTGCAAGTTTGAGTTGAGCGACCCCAAGGCGGGGGTGGCGTTTGAGGTATTTATTGCTCCTGCTGGTGGGTGCGCGTGTGGGGCTCATCAAGGGGATGGTGGCCCGAGGCTTGCGGTTGTTGTGCGGGATGTCTCGACGGAGCGAAGGCTTGAACTTCGCATAGCGGCGATTGAGTGTGCGGGTTCGGAACTGGTCGAGCTTGAGGTTGAGGCCGTGCAGGAGTGCGACTCGATTGAGCGGCTCAAGGCTTTGGAGACCCGGATCACGCGGATCGCGCACGACCTGCTGCACTTTGACCACTTTATGATCCGGCTGATCGACAAGGAGACCAGGAGGCTTGAGCCGATTATCTCGGTGGGGTTGCCCCGTGAGGCTGCTGATCTTGAGATGTTTGCAGAGGTTGAGGGTCAGGGGATCAGCGGAACAGTGGCCGCGACGGGGCTGAGCGTGATCTGCGCCGATGTCCAGGCCGACGAGCGGTTTATCCCCGGGCTGAACAACGCGGGGAGTTCGCTGACTGTGCCGTTGCGGCTGCATGACAAGGTGATTGGGGTCATCAATGTTGAGGACCAAGCACTGGCGGCGTTTACGGAAGAGGATAGGCGTTTTTGCGAGATATTTGCCCGGTATATTGCCCTTGCGCTGCACATGCTCGACCTGCTTGTGGTGGAGCGGAGCACGACGAACCTGAGTGTGTCGGGGCGGGTCGAGGGGGAACTCAAGGAGTGCCTTGAGGACATCCTGAGCGAGACGGATTGGCTCAACGGGGCGGGTGTGAGCGACTCCGAGACGGTTCGGCATCTTGCGAGGATTCGGGCAGATGTTGAGAGCATCCGGGCGCGGGTTCGGAACATGGCAGCGGGGCCACAGACATTGCTTGGGGTTGATCGGGCTCTTGCGCACAAGGCAGAGGACCCGGTGCTCAAGGGCCGGTATGTGCTTGTTGCTGATGATGAGCCGAAGATTCGGCGGATTATCCGCGATGTGCTCCACAGCCGGGGGTGTATTGTGGATGTGTGCTCGAATGGGGCTGAGGCGATCCAGATGCTTGAGGCACCCGGCGGGGATGGGTATGACCTTGTGATCTCTGATATTAAGATGCCCGACCGGAATGGGTATGAGGTGTTTTCGGCGGCTCATCGGATCAACCCGGAGTTGCCGGTGATATTGATGACCGGGTTTGGGTATGACCCGCACCACTCGATCGTGCGTGCGAGCACTGAGGGGCTGCAGAGCGTGCTGTTTAAGCCGTTCCAGATTGAACGGCTGATCGATGAGGCGCGGACGGCGTTGTCTGGGTAGTGGTGGGTGGATCGTTCTCACTCGCTTCACGAGAATAACTCGTGCGTTTCTACGAGCCCTGTGCGCAAGCACAGGTTCAGGGTCTGACTGTGACATTCGGCCATTCACAAACCCGAGCTTGCGCTCGGGGCTCGTAGATGCACAAGACACCCGAGCTTGCGCTCGGGGCTCGTAGATGCGCATCTGATGGGTGGTGGTGTTTCTTGTCTTCACTCCTGCCTCACTGACTGTTGCGATGTATACCCGAGTTGTTCGAGTGCTTCGCATGCTTCTTCGTTGCTCCACTGCACAAACTCGGGTGAGGCGAAGCGTTGCCAGTCACCGACGGCACCTTTGCGGTAGAGGCTCTTGCGGTTTTCTTGCGAGAATCCTGTTGCGGTGCCGGTCTTGAGAGTGGGGGGCGTGGCTTTGTGGGGATCGACGCCGAGGAGTGCATACATCCGCGTGCATTGGCTGGTGAGGTCTTGATGGAGGTCTTCGTAGCGGATATTGAGGAGCGTATCGGTCTCGGTTCCTGCGCCGTGCTTGATGTCGTCGAGCACGCGCCACGCCCAGAAGCGGGCGGTCTCGCGGACCCACGCCTCGTCGGCAAGCAGGCCGGGATTGTCGGGGCTCATGGCGTCGGGGTCTTGCTGGAATGCGTGTTTGTGCCGGGTGAAGGACTCGCGGAGGTGCTCGGGGAAGTGGTGGGCCTTGCCCGCGCGGAGGTGGTGGAAGGTGTAGCTGACGAGGACATCTCGGCCGTCGCGGTAGACATAGATCGTCTTTGCGCCTCTGATGAGTTCTTGGAGCGGGCGGGGGGAGCGGTCACCGACCAGCCGCACGCCCGGCTTGCGGTCTGCCATCGTGGACAGGCATTCGCGGATCAGCCGTTCGACATGCTCGCGAGCGATGTGGCGGGCGGGTTGGCGGCTGCCGAGTTGCCACGGGTACTTGGCAAACTCCTCCCAGGCGTGCAAGAAGTGCTGAAAGTGCCACTCGCCATCGCAGAGGATGGCGGGGTGGAGGTTGAGGAGGTTTGCGACCCAGTTGGTGCCGGACTTGCCGAAGCCGCAGAGGAAGAAGGGGGTGGGGGGGTTGGGTTTGAAGATCGGCATGGTGAGCAGGGTATCGCCGTTGTGTTGGGCTACAAGGTTTCAACCGCGTGCCGATACTCCACGCCTCGCGTGCGGTGCTCGGCAAGCACATGCTCGACGACGCTGGCATCGTGGCCGAGGCGTTCGGGGGGGTTGA
>JAJRZG010000219.1 GCA_024275365.1 Planctomycetota bacterium
ACAAGCACGATCGAGTGCTCCTGGAGGTTGTGACCTTCGCCGCCGATATAGGCGGAGATTTCCTTGCCGTTGCTCAGGCGGACACGGGCAACCTTGCGAAGCGCCGAGTTGGGCTTCTTGGGCGTCTGGGTCTTGACGATCAGGCAGACGCCACGCCTCTGCGGGCAAGCATCGAGATCGCGGACCTTGGACTTGGCCTTGGGTGAGCGGCGGGGCTTCCGGACGAGTTGGTTGATCGTTGGCATACCTGTCGTTTTCCTCTATCTGCTTTCGGGCGAGAAGTCTAGGCACCGCAGGCCCCGTGGCAAGCACCCTACGCTCCACCATGTCGCACAAACCCCAGCCGAGTGACCCGTCCACAGCCCCCGAAACCCTGAGCATCGCGCAGTTCCAGAAGCTCATCCGGGACCGCTACCTGCTTACCGACGCAGCACGGGGGGTGCCGGGGACCTTTATGTGGTTTATGGAGGAGGTCGGCGAACTGGCGACTGCCCTGCAAGAGAATGCCCCCGAACGGATCCCGACAGCCGCCCAGAAGGCGAATCTGGCCGAGGAGTTTGCCGATGTGCTGGCGTGGCTGACGACGCTGGCCAATATCGCGGGGGTCGATCTGGAGTCGGCGCTTGTGAAATACACAGACAAGGGGAAGATCGAGGGTGTGAAGCACTGAGCGGACCCACGCGAGCCGGGCTCTGTGAGCCCGGACAGATGCGTGTTGCAGGTGGATACGGACAGGTGGACGAAGAATCCGGTCTCATAGAGACCGGCTCGCGTGGTGGGTCAGGTCGCATGAACTGATGTGGTCGGGGCGGGTGCGGCTCCGGCTGCGCGGTCTCCCACGACACGGTGAACGACCAGGAGCAGCGTGTCGTCTTCTGGCGGGCCGCCACGAAAATCGACGACCTCATCGCGGAAGATTGCAGGCCAGGTGGCGGGGAGCCTCCCATCGACCGAGGCAACCATACGACGGAGCCCGTCGATGCGGATCATCTCGCCGGTGTCTTTGCGCGCTTCGATTGCCCCGTCGGTGTAGGCAAACATGGTGTCGCCTGGCCCAAACTTGTGCGCACGAGGGGCAGAATCGAACGCTTCATCAGGACACGCCCCGAGGACAAACGCGGTGCTGGGGAGCTCTTCGAGTGTGCCATCGACCGCCCGGAGGAATGCTGGCGGGTGGCCACCCGAGGCGTATTCGAGTGTGGACGCCTCGGTATCGACCCGGAAGCAGAAGGCGGTGAGGTAGATCGAGTGGGTCGAGAGGGTGAGGTGGACATAGCGGTTGAGCAGGCGGAGCACCTCGCCCGGCCCGATGTCGGGGTTCTCGGCAAAGACGCGCTCGAGCTCGCCGTGGAGACGGTTGACAGTGAGGGCAGCCGGGATGCCGTGGCCGGTGACATCGAGAAGGACGATACTGAGAGGGGGACTGAAGGGGGAGTCGTTGGGGGAGGATTGGCCTGCGTCTTTCTTTCGATAGGCATAGAGAAAATCGCCCCCGATCTGGCGCATGGGTTCATACTCGAATGAGAAACGCAGCTCGCCGTTATTGATGGGATCGGGGAAGAGAGATTCGTGGATTTTGCGAGCATCGACAAGTTCGCGACGCATCTCGGTGTAGCGGGTGCTCATTAATCGGTACTTGAAGTCTTGCGTGCGTTTGGAGTGGCGGATCCAGCACCAGAGGACACCGGGAATCGCGAGCAGGGGCGTGAAAGCCAGACCAATCAGTGTGGTCGGCAACCAGTTGTGTGGAACTTCTCCTGCAACAGGAGGCTCCTGGTTCATTTGGACGACCAGCAGCGTCACCGGCACATTGACCAGCACAACGACGAGCATCGGTCTGAGCGCCTGCCAGGGTGTCCATGGCAGGAACATGCAGGCAAGGATGTGCGTGATAAAGAACCCAAACAGCCCCAAGCCGCCCTGCACGCCGGTCGCGGTCATCGAGAGCCCGATGAGGCCGTCGAGTGTGACGACCCAGAACGAGAGTTTGAGCAGCAGGGCATCGCGTGGTTTTTCCCGCCATGCAAACAGAAATGCCCAGACATACATGCCGAGCCAGACGAGCATGAATATCCACAGCAGCGGATTCTTAAAATCTTCTGCGGCTGTCGCTTGCCCCTCCATGTTGTCGAATGCGCCGCTGAACGCCATTGCGCTGCCAACGATCATGGAGACCAGGCCGAAGAGCCCGACGACCGCAGCAAACCACATGAACCGTCTGCGCAAGAGCCGCTCTGTTTCAACACGAAACTCGTGGTGAAACTCGGTGGTATAGGCAGCTGTGGTGTGTGGTTTTTTCTTTGCCAAAGGAGAGATTCTCGAGGCGGGCGGGGACGCCCACCCCACTGTGTCATTGAGAGTTTTTGTCGTCACGGTTGATGCCGGGGGTCCAGAGGACATCGCCCTTCCCCCCATCGTTGGCTGCCCGCGCGAGCACGAACAGCAAATCACTGAGCCGATTGCAATATCGCAGCACCTCCTCGCTGGTCGCAGCCCGCTCGGCCTCGCACAAGGCAACGATCAGCCGCTCAGCCCGGCGGACGATTGTCCGGGCAAGGTGCAGACAGGCGGCGGTCTCGGTCCCCCCGGGGAGAACAAAGCTCGTCAGGGGTGCGAGATCGGCGTTCCATTGGTCGATCAGTTGTTCGAGCCGGGTGGTGTGCTTGGGGGTGAGCCGGAGAGCAAAGCCCTCTTTTTCGCCCTCAGCGATCGGGGTCCCCAGATCGGCCCCGGCATCAAAGAGGTCGTGCTGGAGCGAGCGGAGCACCCCCGCGAGTGCCCCCGCCATGTTTGACCCGGCTTCTGGAGCCCCCTCTCGCTCGGCAGCGACGACCGCCAGCCCGATCGCTGCGTTTGCCTCGTCGATCGTGCCATAGGCTTCGACACGGAGCGAGGCCTTGGAGACCCGCACGCCAGCAACCAGGCCCGTCGAGCCGTCGTCGCCTGTTCTGGTATAAATCCGGTTGAGTTTGACCATTGATGGGAATGTGTTTCTGAATGTGTCTCTGAGAATGCTTCTTGGCTGAAGGGTA
>JAJRZG010000220.1 GCA_024275365.1 Planctomycetota bacterium
GCGTATGTCGGGAGGCAGACGGTCAACTGGTGCCCCAAACTCGGAACAGCCCTTGCCAATGAAGAAGTGATCGATGGCAAGAGCGAACGGGGCGGGTTCCCGGTGCTCCGCAAACCGATGCAGCAGTGGATGTTCCGGATCACGGCCTACGCCGATCGGCTGCTCGATGGGCTGGCGGGTGTGGATTGGCCCTCATCGACGAAGACGCAACAGGCCGAGTGGATCGGCAAAAGCGAAGGGGCGGAGGTCGAGTTTGCGGTGCTTGATCACGACCACAAGCCGGCCGGCCCATCC
Organism: Planctomycetota bacterium; assembly: GCA_024275365.1. GTDB lineage: Bacteria > Planctomycetota > Phycisphaerae > Phycisphaerales > UBA1924 > PNC22. The sequence continues at coordinate 295 of JAJRZG010000220.1, forward strand.
CTTCGTATCTTTACCACCCGTCCCGACACGATCTTTGGGGCGACTTATATGGTTGTGGCTCCTGAGCATCCGCTGGTGGATGAGGCGATGGAGTATCCGGGGCCGGGGATAGACGAGGCGACGCTCCGGGCGTATGTCGAGCAGGCACGGAACCGATCCGATGTCGAGCGGATGGAATCGAATGAGAAAACGGGTTGTTTTACGGGGTTTTATGCCAAAAACCCGGCAACGGGTGAGGCGATCCCGGTCTGGACGAGCGAGTATGTGTTGATGGGGTATGGCACCGGAGCGATCATGGCGGTGCCGGCACACGATGAGCGGGATTTCGAGTTTGCGACCAAGTTCGGGCTGGATATTCGAGTCGTGGTTGTGCCCGAGGGCGCGGCGACGCCGGAGGGGTTGCCGAGCGAGGCCAGACACGAGCCGGGCGTGAATGTTAACTCGGCCAACCGCGAAGTCTCGCTCGATGGACTCCCGACAGCCCAGGCCAAAGAGCGGATCATCGCGTGGCTCGAAGAAAAACAACTCGGGATGCGGCATGTGAACTACCGGCTGCGAGACTGGCTCTTCAGTCGGCAGCGATATTGGGGCGAGCCCTTCCCGATCGTGTGGGATGGGCAGGGGCATCACTATGCGGTGGGCGAGGAGACGCTGCCGGTGAAGTTGCCGGCGATGGCTGACTATGCGCCGATCGAGAGCGAGGATCCCCAGCCGCTCTTAGCCAAAGCGACCGAGTGGGTCGAGACGACCGCGGGCGAGGCGGGGGTTGCGGGGGTGGACGCAGGCGCGCGCATGAGGCGGGAGACCAACACGATGCCCGGGTGGGCGGGGAGTTGCTGGTATTTTTTGCGATATTGCGATCCGAAGAACAGCGAGCGGCTGGTGGGCGAGGAGGCTGAGCGGTATTGGATGGATGGGGGCGTCGATCTGTATGTGGGCGGTGCTGAACATGCGGTGCTGCACCTGCTTTATGCGCGATTCTGGCATAAGGTGCTCTTTGATCTTGGGCATGTTTCGACGGATGAGCCGTTTGAGAAGTTGTTTCATCAGGGGTTGATTACGAGCCACGCCTATCAGGCGGCGGACAAATCCCTCATACCGGTGGATGAGGTTTGCGAGCTGCAATACGACAAGGACAATGGGGGCGGCGGTGCTGAAGTGTGTAACCCCGATACCGGCCAGAGACTGATGTCAGTCGACGCGCCGTGCCTGCCCAACCATGTGTACGAGGCGCTCCGTGAGAAGGGGTCTCTGTTTGTGCGATTCGGGCCGAACTGTGATCCAGAGTCATGGAAGATGACCGATGTGGAGATAGTGACTCCGATCGTCGCGAAGATGAGCAAGAGTCTGAAGAATGTGGTGAACCCCGATGATGTGATTGCCGAGTATGGAGCGGACACCTTTCGGCTCTATGAGATGTATATGGGGCCGCTCGAACAGACCAAGCCTTGGAACACGACCGA
>JAJRZG010000221.1 GCA_024275365.1 Planctomycetota bacterium
CCGCCCCAGGTTTCGGGGCTGCCGTTGCGTCTGCTTGCCATGTTGTTGACCGCGATGTTTTCACCGATGCACCAGAAGTCACCGGCGTTGGTGTGGTGCATCTGGACCTCGATGGATTGTGGGAACATGGCATAGAGCGCGCGGGGTGTTGATGCGTGGACCAGGATGCCACAGTTGCCCGGCTTGGCGGTGAATCGGTATTCGATCTCGAGTCGGTAGTTCTGATAGACCGCATCGGTGAGCAGGTGGCCCGGGGGGTTGCCCATGCTGACGAGCATTCCGTTTCGGGCGATGAAACTTGGGGCGATGTCCGGGTCGCTGTCAGCTGCGGGGATATCTGCGTGCCAGCCGGTGAGGTCTGTGCCATTAAAGAGAGAGCGGGTCTCGGCGGGCTGGGGGAGTGAGCCGCACGCGCACAGGAGGAAGGCGGCGGCGTGGAGCGCGACTCTCAGGATGGGCTTGGTCATCTTGGCCTCACTGTGGGGGTGTGCGTGTTTGGAGCGGTGAGCTTTCTCAGCAGTCAGGACTCTATCAGAGTTTGTGTCATGCCACAATCAGGGTTATGCCTTGTCGTGTGAGGTTGGCTGCTGTGTGTTTCACCAGCCCATGCCAATCTGAGAGAGTTCTTGCAGATGAGGGGGTGCTTCAGTACACTCGGGGAATGGGACGGGTGCGAGTAACTTCTTGAAAGTTGCTGCCAGAGTGATACACCAGTGAGGAAATGGCTATGCACAGGTTCTTTGGAACAACGGTATTGGTGGGTTTGGCGGGATGGGCTTCGACTGCTTCGGCACAGAACTTTGGCATCACACTGGTCGGTTCGTGGAATCAGGACCCGGGTCAGTATGCTGATGTCTGGGGCGAGGGGGATCTTGCGTTTGTGGGGAAGTATGGCTTGCCGAGGGTGCTGATCCTGGATGTCAGTGAGCCTACCTCGCCGTTCTTGGTGAGCACCTATCAGGTACCCCCGCCGCATCAGAATACCAGCGCTCAGGATGTCAAGACCGCGGATGGTTTGATGTTCATCGGTCTCGAAGCCGACGGGCACGCGGGGGCGCAGATCGTGGATATCCGTGATCCTGCCCAGCCCCGGCACCTTGTGGATATCACCATCGATGCGGACACACACAATGTTTTCTACGCTGGTGGGTGGCTCTATCTGGCGAACAGCCGGAGCAATGCCTTTGCGGTGATCGATCTACGCAGCTTTGACCCGGACAACCCGCCCCCAACCATTACGAGCCCGACTTGGCGTGTAAACTATGTGGGCAACCAGGTTGTCCACGATATCACGGTGCAGGGTGATCGGTTGTATGCCAGCGGCTGGGATGGGATTTATATCTATGATGTCAGTGACATCGCGAATCAGCCGCCGATCTTTCTTGGTTCGGCACCAGGGAGCGCATCACACGCGGCCTGGGCAACCGACGACGGCCGATTTGTTGTTGTGGCAGAGGAACGCGGCAGCGGTGGCATCAAGCTGTATGAAGTGGTTCCCAACGGGAATGGTGTGATCGTCACATTGTGTGATGAGTTTGCGATCTCTGATCGGACTGCCCACAACCCGGTCGTGCGGGGCGATCGCGTGTACTGTTCGTGGTACGGCCTCGGGTGCCTGATCTTTGAGATCGATCGTGATACCAAGAGCTTTGTGCAGGTTGGTGAATATGACACAGGCACAGCGTGGGGTGTCTACCCGCTGTTGGGATCGCAGCGAATC
>JAJRZG010000222.1 GCA_024275365.1 Planctomycetota bacterium
GAGGGCTTTGCAGCCACGGGCCGGGAAAGGCGGGTGAGGGTGTCTTTCTGCCTCTCCCCCTCCTCCCGCCGCGCAGTGATGTCATTCCAGAGCCCGAAGCGCCAGCGAGGAGCCCACCCCCCGACGCACCACCCCCCACCCTCCCGCATCACTGCGCGGCAGGAGGAAGAAGAAGAAAACGAAGAAAGAAAGGCCGCGAGTGATGGCACCCGTCGTGAGTAACGCCACCCGCCCGTAACCACAGCGTTGTGTCAACAGCCCCCCGGTTCACCCCTGCCCGGTCTCCTGCTCTGCGTGTCCACACTCCGGGCACACCACCCCAGCACACCCCCGCAGGTCGTACCGGCACTTCGGGCAATGCCCCACCGGCACGCGCCGGTGCCGGAGCCACACCCCTGCCCACGCCGGCAGCGTGCTCAACGCCGCCAGATACACGATCGGAACCTTGACATGGCCCGATCGAATCTCCACATCCCATTGCGCTGTTGCCTTGGGAAAGAAGTTGTAGACCCACACCCCCGATCTGTTCGTCCCATCAGCGTTCTTCATGATCCCCAGGCTCCACTGCACCGTGCCCCACCCGCTCCACCTCCCTGCACTCGGCCAGTTCACCATCACCACACCGTCGGTCACCGCCCACCGCCAGGGCGACGCCCCCCGCGACTGCCCCACCACATAGACAAACACACTCACGATCCACAACACAGCCAGCACCGCCGCAGGCAGAAAACCGCGCAGCCGTACCTTGCAGAGAAGTTTGCGCAGAACAGAGGAATACCCGGCGGCAATCATTCTTGCCTCCCAGAAGCAGGCAGCACCGACCACCCCGGCCAGTATGGCAGCGCCCTGCGCCTACTCCCCCCCACCACCACCCACCACCTCGACCCTCGAAAACTGGTCCAGGTTGCAATACACAATCTCCCCCTCATCCGTCTTCAGCCGAAACCGGTCCAGCCATAGCTTCTTGTCCTCGCTGTGGGCATACCAAGACCCCGTCTTCTGCTGCTCGAAGGCCTCGATCACGCCCTCGACCGTCGTCGAGCTTGGCTTGGACTGCAACAACACCTGCTGTGTGACCCGAACCCGCTGACCAACCTTGTACTGCTCGCGTGCTGTCGTCATAGTGGGCAAGTGTACGCCCGCTCCCGGACGCCTGGGCTGAGTCCCCGAAGCTCAGGGCCCGCACCACCCAACACCACCCGGAGCTTCGCAGAGCCTCAGCTCCGGCGTCCCCCTCACCCATTCACCCCCTCATCCGACAACCCCCGCCACCGCATCGAGCAAACTCCCCACGCCCTCGACCGTCCGTGCCTCACCGATCAGCCGCAGGATCGGCTCGGTATTACTCGCCCGCACATGCACCCACGCCGGGCCGCCGCCCGCCAGTTCACAATCCTCCCAGTCCACCCGTACCCCGTCCTGCGTGTCAAACCGATCGCCCCCGCCTTCTCCTTGCGCCCAGCACAAAAACTTCTCACCCGCCGGCCCCACTATCGCCCGGCTCGCAATCCCAACCTTCCGCTTCTCGATCGCATACCCCGGCGACATCGCCACCAACCCGCTCACCTGCTTGTGCTGCCGCACGATCGAAGCAAGCACGAGCGCCATCGCCCCCAGCGAGTCGCGCACGAAGGTCACACTCGACCAGATCACCCCGCCGTTGCCCTCGCCCCCGATGATCATGTCCCCTTGTTTCATGGCCTCAACCACATTCGCCTCGCCCACCGGCGTCCGCACGACTTCGACGCCATACTCGGCTGCCACATCCTCGATCATCCGGCTCGTCGAAAGATTCACCGCGACAGCCGCGCTCCGTCGCTCCGCCCCTCGTATCCCCATCTCAAAAACCTCCCGGGCTGCCAGCACGATCGTGTACTCCTCGCCGATGTATTCTCCCCGCTCATCAATCACCGCAAGCCGATCAGCATCGGGGTCTTGGGCAAACCCCACGAGCGCTCCCTGCTCGCGCACCGCCTCGCAGATCCCCCCCGCTCCGGACAGATTCTCCCGCGTCGGCTCGGGTGTGTGTGAAAAAATCCCGGTGTCCTCGGCCCCCAGATGCACCACCCGACACCCCAGCCGTTCGAGCAGCCACCGCCCCCCCTTCGCCCCCGCCCCATTCACTGAATCAAGCACCACCACCGGCTTCATCGCCGCGATCGCCTCAAGCACATCCTCACCAAACCTCGCAACCACCCGTTCGACATGAATCCCCGCTGCGTCCCGCTCCCGGCTCCCCCTCCCCAGCCCATCCCACCGCTGCCAGTCACTCCTGCCGCTCTTGAACCGCTCGACGATCTCCCCCGCCATGCGTGCATCCGGCGCACACGCGCTCACGCCATGGGCTCCCGTCTCCCGCACCAGACACTTGAGTCCGTTCCACTCCTGCGGGTTGTGGCTAGCCGTCAGGACCATCCCACCCTCAGCCTCGAGCGCATCGACCATCACCCCGACCGTCGGTGTCATCTCGATCCCCAAGTCCACGACATCGCACCCCGCCCCGCACAACCCCGCGACGGCCGCCTGCCGGACGACCTCGCCCCCAGCCCGCCCATCGCGCCCGAGCACGACCGTCGCCCGGCCCCCACGCCGCTCTCGCAGCCACCCTCCAAACGCCCCGGCATACCTTGCCACCACCTCCGGTGTCAGGCTCTCGCCGACGATCCCCCGGCACCCACTCACACCCAACATCAACAGCGAATCACCCATATCCGAAGCTCCTTGTAGCAACACCACAGCCTACCCCACCAATCCTGCACCGTCTCCTGCTCCCACCTGCCTCATGCCTTGTGCCTCATGCCTTCTTCTTTGTCACCGGCTTTCCTCCTGCTCCCTCCCACGCACTACCCCAGAGAAGGGTCCGCGGGGGAGAGGCCCTGCTTTGCTCCCTCCCCCGTACCCCGCGGGGGAGAGGCCCTGCTTTGCTCCCTCCCCCGCGCCCCGCGGGGGAGGGCTGGGGAGGGGGTGCCTTTGGTTTGTGCGTATCAGCCCTGCTTCTCGCTATCACTTCAGCCGCCGTCTCTATACTCGCCCCATGTACGAGTTGACCGTCCATGCCGAGTTTTGTGCCGCACACGCCATCACCATCGCCGACACCCTCGAACCAACCCATGGCCACAACTGGCGCATCACCCTCACCATCACCGGCCCCACCCTTGACCAAGACGGCCTCCTCTGCGACTTTCACGCGGTGAAAGCCGCCCTCGCCAGCGTCCTCGCCCCCTTCCACAACACCGACCTCAACACCACCCCCCCCTTCGACTCCCTCAACCCCACCGCCGAGCATGTCGCACAGCACATCGCCCAAGCCACCCAACTCACCCTCGCCAACACCCTCCCACCAGGCGCAGCAGTCAGCGCATGCCGCGTCACAGAGGCCCCAGGCTGCGCAGCCACCTACTCCCCGCCCCCAGCACTCTCAGCAAATCCTCCACTCCTCACAAACACGCACACCGAAACCAACCGCCCACAACCATGACTGACAACACACCAGAGACAACAATCGAACCCCGCTTCTTCAACCGTGACCTCTCCTGGCTTGAGTTCAACCGCCGCGTCCTTGCCCAGGCTGCCGACGAGTCCTTCCCGCTGCTCGAGCGCGTCAAGTTCCTCGCCATCTTCGCAAGCAACCTCGATGAGTTCTTCATGAAGCGCGTGGGCTTGCTCAAACGCTACATCCTCAGCGGTGTCGAGACCCCCGCCCCCGACGGCCGCCGACCGAGCCAGACCCTCACCGAGCTCCGAGACATGGTCAAATAGCTGCAAACCGAGCAGGCCCGCATCTGGTTCGACCTCACCCTCCCCCAGCTCGCGGATGCCAGCATCCTCATCCTCCTCTACGATCAACTCGAAGATACCGAACGCACCGAAGCCGACAAATGGTACCGAGAAAATGTCTTCCCCATCCTCACCCCACTCGCGGTCGATCCCGGCCACAAGTTCCCCTTCATCTCCAACCTCTCTGAAAACCTCGGTGTCCTCGTCGGCCCGCCCGACTCGCCCGAGCACCTCTTCGCTCGTATCAAAGTCCCCGATGTCCTCCCCCGCTTCCTCGAAATCAAGCTCGATGGGGACACCATCCGACTCCTCCCCCTCGATCAACTCATCCGCAACAACCTCCAGGACCTCTTCCCCGGCATGGTTATCCGCGATGTCATGCCCTTCCGCCTCACCCGCAACGCCTCCATCCAATCCCGCGACGACGAATCAGACAATCTCTATGAAACCGTCGAGAGCGAGCTTCAACTCCGACGGTTTGCAGAGGCTGTCCGTATCGAAGTCCCCGAATCCCCGTGCAGTGAAATCCTCGACTTCGTCCGAGACGAGCTCGCCCTTGCCGAAGAGGATGTCTACGCCCGCCCAGGCCCGCTCGAATACCAAGACCTCTCCGAGATCGCCAGCCTCAAACGCCCCGACCTCAAGCTCTCCCACTACAAGCCGATCGTCCCCGCCATCCTCGCCGACGAAGAAGCCGACATCTTCTCCATCATCCGAGAACGCGACATCCTCCTCCACCACCCCTACGAGTCGTTCAAGTCGAGCGTCGAACGCTTCATCGCCGCTGCCGCCCGCGACCCCGATGTGCTCGCCATCAAACAAACCATCTACCGCACCAGCCGCGACTCCCCCTTTGTCGCCTCACTCATAAGGGCCGCCGAGGACGGCAAACAGGTCGCCTGCCTCGTCGAGCTCCGCGCACGCTTTGACGAACAAAAAAACCTCCGCTTTGCCCGCCAACTCGAAAAGCACGGCGTCCATGTCGCCTATGGCGTCGTGGGGCTCAAAACCCACTGCAAGTGCTCCCTCGTCGTCCGCCGAGAATCCCAGGGTCTCCGGTGCTACGCCCATGTCGGCACCGGCAACTACAACCCCACCACCGCCCAGCTCTACACCGACCACGGCCTGCTCACCTGCAACCCC